>VAXX01000350.1 GCA_005885115.1 Actinomycetota bacterium
CCGCCCGTCGTACCGGCGCAGCAGCCGCTTCTTCTCCGCCTCGGTGAACATCCGGGCGTTGCCGTAGTACCGCTCCTCGATCGGCGTGGTACCGCGCTCCAGGAAGCTCTTGCCCTTGACCCCCTGCGGGATCGCCTGCGCCACCTTGCGCAGCCCGCGCTGCAAGGGGTCGGGCAGCGAGCTGACCGCCGACAGCGACAGGGGTTCGCGGTAGATGGTGTACCCGCCGAAGAACTCGTCCGCGCCCTCGCCGGACAGCACCACGGTGACGTGCTCGGCGGCCTTCTTCGCGACGAAGTACAGCGGGACCAGCGCGGGGTCGGCGACCGGGTCGTCCAGGTGCCAGACGATCTTGGGCAGCGCCTCCATCATGTCGTCCGGGGTGATCTTCGTCGGAATGGTGGTCACCCCGAGATGCCGCGCCGACTCCTGGGCCACCTCGATCTCGGAGTAGCCCGGCACGTCGTACCCGACGGTGAAGGTCAGGATGTTCGGGTTGAACTCCCGGGCCAGCGCGACCACGGCCGTGGAGTCGATACCGCTGGACAGGAACGCCCCCACCGGCACGTCCGAGCGCATGTGGATGCGCACGGAATCGGCAAGCAGCGCGCGAAGGCACTGTCCGGCCTCGCGCTCGCCGATGACCCGCCCGATGCCCTTGTGCAGCGTCCCCGGCTCGGGCACGTACTGCAGCGTCAGGTAGTGCGACAGGTTGGCCGCCTCGACACCCTCGTCGCCGGCCTGCGCGGCCGGCGCGAACGGCAGCAGCGCCTTCTTCTCGCTCGCCAGGTACAGCCCGTCCGGCGTGACGAGATGGAACAGCGGCTTGATCCCGTACGGGTCGCGGGCGCCGAACACCAGCCGCTGGTGGGTATCCACGATGACGAACGCGAACATCCCGCGCAGCCGCTCGACCACCGCCTCGCCCCAGTGGTGGAACCCGGCGACGATCACCTCGCCGTCGCCCTCGGTGTCGAACCGGGCGCCCAGGGCGCGCAGCTCCTCGCGCAGCTCGATGTAGTTGTAGATCTCCCCGTTGAAGGTGAGCAGGTAGCGCCCGTCGGCGTACGGCAACGGCTCGTGGCTACCGGCCACATCGATGATCGACAGCCGCTTGTGGGCGAAGACCACGTCCGTGCCGACCACCTCGACCCCGGTCTCGTCCGGCCCCCGGTGGTGCAGGCTCTCCAGCGCTTGCGCGATCGGGTCCCGGAAGGCGTGCGCCTCGCCGGACGAGCTGATGAAGGTGAGCAGTCCGCACATGGTTCGCATCCTTTCACGGGCGGGCACGCCGCCCGGGGACACCGGTCGCGGTAGGTTCAGAGGATGACCGAGGAGCAGGGGATGGCCTCCCACGATCCCGACTTTCCCGAGCGGCTGCGGGAGTTCATGCGTACCGGCTGGCGGGACCGGACCCTCGACGTGTCGCCGCTTCCCGAGGCGCCGCAGCACGCCAAGCGCCGGGCCGCGGTCGCCGAGGCGTTCCCCGGCGACACGCTGGTGATCCCCAGCGGTACGCCGCCGGTCCGGGCCAACGACACGCACTACCGGTTCCGGCCGGGCAGCGACTTCGCGTACCTGACCGGCGAGCACGACCCGGACTCGGTACTGGTCATCCGGCCAGGCGGGGAGGCGGTGCTGTACGTACGGCCACGCTCGCCACGGGACACCGACGACTTCTTCCGCGACCGGGTGTACGGCGAGCTGTGGGTCGGCCGCCGGCACACGCTGACCGAGAAGGCCACCGAGCTCGGCGTCGAGACCGCCGCGCTGGACCGGCTGCCGGCCGCGCTGGACGACCTGGCCCCCGCCCGTACCCGGGTGCTGCGCGGGCTGGACCCGACCGTCGACGCGGCCGTACGCGGGCACCCCGAGCGTGACGCCGAACTCGCTCGTACGCTGTCGGAGCTGCGGCTGGTCAAGGACGAGTGGGAGCTGGCGCAGCTGCGCGACGCGGTCGAGGCGACCATCCTCGGCTTCGAGGACGTGGCCCGGGTCCTGCCCGCCGGGCGTCCGGTGTCGGAACGGTTGCTGGAAGGCGTGTTCGGGCTGCGGGCCCGGCACGACGGCAACGACGTCGGGTACGGCACGATCGTCGGTACCGGGCCGCACGGCACGATCCTGCACTGGAACCGCAACGACGGGTTGACCGGCCCGGGCGACCTGCTGCTGATGGACATGGGGATCGAGAACCGGGCCCTGTACACCGCCGACGTCACCCGTACCCTGCCGGTCTCCGGGCGCTTCACCCCGTTGCAGCGCCAGCTCTACGACCTGGTGGCCGCCTCCCAGCGGGCCGGCTTCGCGGCGGTCGCGCCGGGCGTACGGTTCGAGGACGTGGACCGGGCCTGCATGCGGGTACTCGCGCAGGGGCTGCTCGACCTCGGACTGCTGCCGGTATCGGTGGACGAGGCGCTGGACAAGGACTGCATGCTGTACCGGCGGTGGACGCTGCACGGCTTCGGGCACATGCTGGGCATCGACGTACACGACTGCGCGCAGGCCCGGAAGGAGCGGTACCGCGAGGGCAGCCTCGCCGAGGGGTACGTGGTGACCGTCGAGCCGGGCCTGTACTTCCAGCCCGAGGACGAGTTGGTCCCGCCGGAGCTGCGCGGGATCGGCATCCGGATCGAGGACGACGTGCACGTGAGCGCCGACGGTGCCGAGGTGCTGTCCGAGCGGCTGCCCCGTACCGCCGACGACGTCGAAGCCTGGCTCGACGCGCAGCGCGCGGCGGGACCCCGGCTACCCGGATAACCGGACGATCGCGTCGCCGACCAGCACCCGGGACAGCCGAAGGCCGCTCGGCACCTCGAAGACGAGCTGCGCGGTACCGCTGCCACCGGGTGGGGTCGGCGCGGTCGGTCGCGCGCGGCCGTGGAACTCGCCCGCCTGGGCGTCGTAGCCGACCAGGCGCCAGGTCGGGCCCGGCTCGTCGGTCGTACCGCTGAATGGTCTGGCCCGGTCCCCGATGTTGCGGTAGGCCAC
>VAXX01000351.1 GCA_005885115.1 Actinomycetota bacterium
CTGCGGGACTCCGGGGAGCACCCGGTGAAGCTGCGCGAGGCGGTCACCTCACCGGCGGGTACCACCATCAGCGCGATCCGTGAGCTGGAGAACCACGGGGTACGGGCGGCTCTGCTCGCCGCCCTGGAGGCCGCCCGGGACCGGGCCCGGCAGATCGCCGAACAGCAGTTGTAATCGCCGTAATTACAGTGCCGGCGCCGGGACACCCGGCTCGGCGAGCAGGATCCGGTTCCGGCCGGCCTGCTTGGCCGCGTACAGGGCGGCGTCGGCCCGGGTGACCAGCTCGTCCGAGGTCTCCGTGCCGTCCCAGGTCGCGACACCGGCGGAGAAGGTCTGTCCCAGCGGCGTACGGTCCCGGAGCCGGTCGATCACCTGCCGGGCGAGGACCGCGTCGGCGTCGGGCAGCAGGACGAGGAACTCCTCGCCGCCGTACCGCGCCAGGTAGTCCACCGCGCGCAGCCGCTCCTGCCACGCCGCGCCGGCCGCCTTGAGCAGCCGGTCGCCGGCCGGGTGGCCGTACGTGTCGTTGAAGACCTTGAAGAAGTCCAGGTCGAGCATGGCGACGGAGAGCTGGACCGCGTTGCGCCGGGCCTGCTCCATCGCGCGGGGCAGCTCGACCGTCCAGGCCCGCCGGTTGGGCAGGCCGGTCAGCTCGTCGGTGTGCGACAGCGCCCGGATCCGCGCGGTCTGCTCCTCGAGCTGGCGCAGCAGTTGGACCATGCGGGTGAGGACCAGCAGGATCAGGGCCACGCAGCCCAGGGCGATGGCCAGGCCGTCGGTGACCCGGTGCCGGAGGACCTGGAAGATCAGCAGCGCGGGGGCGATCAGCGACGCCGCCGTGAGCAGCGAGAGCTGCAGGTTGCTCGGGCGGGTCGCCGGCCGGCGGTCGCGGCCGGGGTTGCGGCGCGCGGACGGGTGCAGCGCGGCCACGCCGAACAGGACGTACGCCGCCAGGAAGACGACCTTCAGGAGGTTCTGGGCCAGCGCCGGCGGGTTCCACTCGACCTGGTTGATCACCGCCCAGGCGGTGTCACCGCCGAGGAAGGCCAGCAGCGAGCTGATCATGAGCCAGAGCGAAGGGGTACGGCTACCGAGGCCGAGCTGTAGCCGTACCGTCATCGCCACCAGTACCACGTCCCCGACCGGGTACGCGACGCTGACCACGTGCCCGAGCAGGCCGATCGACGGGTCGGCGGCGGCTGGACGGATCATGAAGATCCAGGCGAGCAGGCCGAGGCCGGCGGTGACCGTGGTCGCGTCGACCAGGGTGCCCCAGTCGCGTTGAGCGGTCCGCTTGCGGATCAGCCGGGCGAGGCCGATCGCGACCGCCGGGTACAGGGAGAGGTAGAACAGGTCGGCCCAGGACGGGAAGCCGAAGCCGGGGTTGCGCCAGCTGAGGTACCCCTCGACGAGGATGCCGGTGCAGTTGCCGAACACGCCGACCGCGAAGCACCACCAGATCGCCCGTTCGCCGGGCAGGTTACGGCGCGCGCCGACCACGATGGCGGCCGTCGCGGCGTACCCGATGGCAAGCTGCCACCAGATCTGCGTCCAGCTACCGACCGTCGTGAAGGAGTACCCGACGATCGCGACTGCCGTGACCGCGAGGTACAGCTGCCACGCCTGTCTGCGCATGCTGATCACACCACCTGCCCGAGTCTGCGACTTTCCGCCCCCCATCACACCGGGCGTCGGGTGCGGACCGGTTGCCCGTCGGGTGCGTCGGGGGAGCGGACGGTGATCGGAACTCGGTGGCCGGAGCCGGTGGGTGGCGCCGTAGGCTATGCGCCATGCGCCAGGAGTGGCATCAGATCCGCAACCCCGGGCTGGAGCTCGGCAGCCTGACCAACGACCTCGCCGCGCCGGAGGTACTGGGCCTCGACCGCTGGCGTACTCTGCCCCGGGCGCAGATGCCGCCGTGGGAGGACATGGACGAGGTTGGCCAGGTCTGCGGCGTACTGTCCGGGGTGCCCCCGATCGTCGCGCCGTACGAGGTCGAGGAGCTGCGTACCCGGCTGGCGCTGGTCTGCGAGGGCAGGGCGTTCGTACTCCAGGGCGGCGACTGCGCGGAGACGTTCGCGGACAACACCGAGTCCCACCTGATCGCCAACGCGCGCACGCTGCTCCAGATGGCCGTGGTGCTCACGTACGGCGCCTCCCTGCCGGTCATCAAGGTGGCCCGGGTCGCCGGCCAGTACACGAAGCCGCGCTCGAGCCCGACCGACGCGCTCGGCCTCCCGGTGTACCGCGGTGACCTGATCAACTCGCTGGAGGCCACTCCGGAGGCGCGGGTCGCCGACCCACAGCGGATGATCCGCGCGTACGCCAACTCGG
>VAXX01000352.1 GCA_005885115.1 Actinomycetota bacterium
CGTGGCTGCCGCTGGTGCTGATCCTGGTGGTCGTCGCACATGCGGCCGGCGGCGGCAACTGGGCCATGTCGAGTGCGGCGCTTCAGGCGGCGGTACCGGATGCCCTGCGCGGTCGGGTCCTGTCCGCCGACCTCATGATCGTCACGGTCGTGGTGTCCACCAGCCAGGTGGTGACCGGCCTGTTCGTCGACCACACCGCCCCGCGGGTACTCGTGGCGGCGTGCGGCGCGGCGACCCTGATGTACGCGCTGGGCTGGCGGCTGCTCACCCGCCGGACCGCCACTGGCGCTCGGGAGCTGGAGGCGATATCTTCATGATATCACCTCGCTATCGAGGAGATGTCATGGAAAGACGTGCGTTCCGGGTGCGCAAGAAGCTGCTGCTGCGGCTGGACCCGGACGTGTACGCCGCGCTCGCCCGCTGGGCCGGCGACGATCTGCGCAGCGTCAACGCCCAGATCGAGTACGCGCTGCGCCTGGCCCTCAAGCAGGCCGGCCGTGATCCGAAGAAGGAACCCCTACCATGAGCGGCGTGGCAGGATCCGATCAGCGGCCGACGGTCGGCGCGCGCTTTCTCAGCTCACCGGTCCGGGTCCGGGTACCGGCGACCAGCGCCAACCTCGGGCCGGGCTTCGACGCCCTGGGCCTCGCGCTGACCCTGTACGACGAGGTCACCGCCCGGGTGTCCGGCGACGGGATCCGGGTACGGGTGGCCGGCGAGGGCGCCGGCGAGCTGCCGGCCGACCAGTCCCACCTGGTCGTCCGGTGTGCCCTGGCGACCTTCGACCGGCTCGGGGTACGCCCGGCGGGGCTGGAGGTGAGCTGCGTCAACCGGATCCCGCAGGCGCGCGGGCTCGGGTCCTCGTCGGCGGCGATCGTCGCCGGGATCCTCGCCGCCCGGGCCCTGGTCGTCGACGGTACGAACGCGCTGGACGACGCCGCCGTACTCCGGTTGGCCAGCGAGATCGAGGGGCACCCGGACAACGTGGCGCCCTGCCTGCTCGGGGGCGCGACGATCGCCTGGATCGGACCGGACGGTGCCCAGGCGGTCCGGGTGGAGCCGGCCCAGGGCGTACACCCGCTGATTTTCGTGCCGACGGAGCGCGGGCTGACCGCGCAGGCCCGGGCGGCGCTGCCGGCGACCGTGCCGCACCTGGACGCCGCGCGAAACGCCGGGCGTGCCGCGCTGCTCGTCCACGCGCTGACGGCGGCGCCCGAATTGCTCCTCCCCGCGACCGAGGACTGGCTGCACCAGAGCTACCGGGCGCCCGGCGCACCGGCGACGTATGCCCTGGTCACCGGCTTGCGGGCGGCGGGAATACCGGCGGTGGTGTCCGGCGCTGGACCTAGTGTCCTAGCCTTCGCCGGGCCCGGTGAGACTTCGATCACAACAGGTTGGCAACTACTTGACCTGGGGATCGATGCAGAAGGGGCACGGGTGGAGGTAGACTCGCAACACGCCGAGCGGGGCCCTGTTGCCGCAGGTCGGGCGAGTTGACTACGCTTTAGCCCTAACAACAGCCGCGAAGCGCGCGATCTGTGCGGGGCGGCGCACCCCCGAACCTTCCGTGGCACCCCAGCCAAGACGGCTCGTCGTACCGCAGCAACCGCGGATCGCCGCCACCGGCGCAGCCCGGTCACTGATGTCGGGTGCACCGGTCGCGCTGCTGTTACCCAAGACCATCCGCCGTGCCTGGCCGGTGCAGCGGATGCACCGGAGGCCGCCCGGCCACCAGATGAGACCCGGGCCCTCCGACCCACCTAGGGA
>VAXX01000367.1 GCA_005885115.1 Actinomycetota bacterium
TCACTGCCGGTACGTGCCAACTTCTGCGGCACCCTGACGTCCGGTCCCGCTAACAAACCGCTAGCAAACGATCAAGGGCCGCTTCTGGATCTCTCCGGACGCGGCCCTTGATCTGGCACTTCTTTGTAGCGGGGACAGGATTTGAACCTGTGACCTCTGGGTTATGAGCCCAGCGAGCTACCGAGCTGCTCCACCCCGCGTCGCTTCAGTTACCTTAGCGCACGGTTAACCCCGGCTCCAAACCGGTTCGGGGGTGGCCGCACGGGCCACCCCCGAACCGGTGACTAACCCGAGGCCGAAGGCGCCGGACTCGGCGAACCGGACGGCGAACCGGACGGGCTCGGGGCCGGCGTCGCCACCGTCTGCTGGGCCTGCTGGTACGCGCTGATCGCGTCCTGCAGCTCCTGCAACGCCTGCCCGTACTTGACGAAGTCGCCGGCCTGTTGTGCCGCCCTGAGGTCGGCCAAAGCCTTGTTGACCTTCTCCAAGGCCGCTGCCGTCGCGCTGTTCGTCGGCGGTGTCGGGGTGGTACTCGGTGGCGGAGGCGCGGTCGGGGTGGTCGGGGTACCCCCGGCGGCGGTCAGCAGCTGTCTCAGCGCGTCGGGGAGGGTGTCCGCGAACCCGATGAACTGTCCGAAGTCGAGCAGGACGAACTTCATCAGTACGTACAGGTTCTGGCCCTTGCTCTGGACGTACAACGGCTCGACGTACAGCATCCCGCCGCCCACGGGAAGCGACAGCAGGTTGCCGTACTTCACGTCGGCGGAGCCCACGGTCAGCGTGATCTGGGTACGCGCCGCCGTGTCGTTGGTCATCCGCTGGTTGGCCTGGCCCGGCCCGAAGACCTGGGTTTCGTCGGGCAGCTTGAGGATCTCCAGCCTGGGTTTGCCGTTGACGTACGAACCGGTGATCAGCGATACCAGGTTCTGCCGGTTGCGTGGCGTCATCGCGGCGGTCAGCTGGAACGTGGTCTGCGGCTGCTTCGGGAACTTCGCCAGCAGGTAGTACGGCGCCTGCTTGGCGTTGCTGTTCGGCGACGGGTCATCCGGTACCTGCCAGAAGTCCTGCCCCGAGTAGAACTGCTGCGGATCGGTCACGTGGAACCGGGTCAGCAGTTCGCGCTGCACCTTGAACTGGTCCTCCGGGTACCGGAAGTGCGCGGCCAGGTCGGCCGGGATCGCGCTGCCGGGCGTGATGAGCTTGCCGCCGAAGGCCTTGTTCCAGGCCCGGAGTACCGGGTCGGGCTGGCCGAACTCGTACAGCTTGACCTCGCCGGTGTACGCGTCGACGGTGGCCTTCACCGAGTTGCGCAGGTAGTTGATGTTCTCCTGGGCCTGGGCGGTGATGAAGCCCTCGCCGGTGAGCGTGTCGCTGGTGGCCGACTGGAGGTCGACCTGGTCGGCGTACGGGTACGTGGTCGCGGTCGTGTACCCGTCGAGGATCCACAGGATGTGCCCGTTGACCACGGCCGGGTACGGGTCGCCGTCCATGGTCAGGAACGGCGCCACCTTCTGTACCCGGTCCCGCGGGTCCCGGACGTACATGATCTTCGAGTTCGCGTTGAAGACGCTGGAGATCAGGAAGTTGGTCTCCCGGTACTTGTACGCGTACAGGACCCGCCGCCAGTACGAGCCGACCGCGATCCCGCCCGACCCGTCGTAGGTGACGTACTGGTCGGCCGAGCCGGTGGGCCGGTCGTACTCGCTGTCGCGCTTGGAGCTCTTGGCCTTCCCGACGATCGCGTACTCACCGGCGTCCATGTTCTCGCCGTAGTAGATCCGCGGCTGCCGCACCGGGATCTGGTCGTTCTCGGACTGGCAGGACAGTTGGTTGGTCTGCTTGTCCAGGAACCCCGAGACGAAGTACGGCTGCCCGCCGCACACGGTCTGGTTGGCCGGCGCGGCGACGAACCCGTACCCGTGGGTGAAGACCGTGTGCTGGTTCTGCCAGTTGCTCTGCTGCGCGGTCAGGTTGTGGTAGTCCAGCTCGCGTACCCCGACCACGTAGTCCTGCAGCTTGCCGTTGATCTTGTACCGGTCGATGTCCAGCTTCTGGGTGAAGTCGTAGAACCCGCGTACCTGCTGCAACTGCGTGTACGTGTTGGACACG
>VAXX01000368.1 GCA_005885115.1 Actinomycetota bacterium
CCTGGCCGCCGGCCGGCAGACCGGCGATGGTCTGCGGGTCCGGCCCGGTGTCGAACAGGTTGTAGCCCAGCCGCGCCACCGGCGCCACGTTGTCGCCCACGTTGGCGATGAAGTGCCGGGTGCCGCCGGCGGCGGGCCGGCGGCTCGGCGAGCTGCCTGCGGGCGAAGGCGTGGGCGCCGGGGCGGGGGAGGACGCCGGCACGGCGGTGCCCGCCGCCGGGTGGGGCGCCACCCATACCGCCGGGTGCCGGCTGGAACACCCCGTCAGGGGTACGGCCAGCAGCAGCGCACCCAGCAACCCGAGAAACCGTCCGGGTACCGTCATCCTCGTCCTACTCGAACGTCACGCACACCGCGAGCCACGAACCCGATGCGGTACCCGTGGCGTTGAACGAATTCGTCGCGCTCGTGATCTGGTACGCCCGGCCCAGGTAGTTGGTGCCGACGGCGTACGTGGTCAGCCCGGTCCAGCCGGACGCCCAGGCCGGTGTCGTACCGGCGTAGACGGCCACCGTACCAAAGACGAACTCCTTGGCGGCGCTGGTGACCCCGGTGCTGCCGGAGGCGTACGCGCTGCCGCTGCCACCGGCCCCGGCCTGCCGGTCCGGTGCGGTGACGCCGGACAGCTCGTCCCCGGTGATCCGGTACGTGGCCGCGCTCGGGAAGCTCACGGTGATCCGGTTGTTGGGTACCAGCGACGTGTGCAGCACGCCGTAGAGCACCACCAGCCGGTTACCGGCGCCGTCCGCCACGTCCTGGCCGACCGCGTACGTGTTGCCGGCGTCGTCGGTCCCGCTGACCGTACCGGTCGGGCTGGCCCCGGTGAGCTGGACCGACAGCACCGCCAGGTCACCGGCGACCACGCCCTGGGTACGCCACACCGCGAGGTAGCCCGATGTGTGCGTACCGGTCGAGTAGTTGGTCGCGATCTGGGACACGTACGCCGGGTTCCCGCCGCCGCCGCCACCGGCCGATACGGTGACGGACTGCTGGGCGCTGCCGCTGAGGTTCGCGGTGTCGGTGACCGTGACGGAGACGGGGTAGCTGCCGGGGGCCCCGTATGTGTGGCTCGCGGTCGCGCTCGCCTGCGGTCCCACGGTCGTCCCGTCGCCGAAGGTGAACGTGTACGTCAGCGGCTGGCCCTGCGGATCCGTGGAGCCGGACGCGTCCGCGGTGACCGGCAGCGGTGCCGTACCGGAGCTCGGGCTGACCGTCAACGCCGCCGTCGGGGGCAACGGGCCGCCGCCGCCGCCGAACTCGTACGCGCCCCGGTCGTCGTACGCCCGGGGACCGATTCCGGTGTTGGCCACCGTCGGATCGTCGGTCCGGGCGGCGCCGGTGACGTCGGTGGCCTGCGCACCGGAGGCGCCCGAGTCGGCGGAGTCGATCGCCGGGGAGCCCTCCTGCGGGCGCAGGTCGAAGCCAGCCGGGTTGACGAAGCGCGGGTCGGCCTGCCGGCCCTGCTGCTCCTGCCCGGTCGCGGACTGCATCGCTGGGCGGTGCCGAGTCCCAGATCCCGATGTTGCCGGCCCGGCGCTTGCAGGTGTTGCTGCCGTACGCGCCGATCGGCGTCGGGTTGACCAGGAAGACCGCGTTGTCCACCGAGATGTTGTTCTCCACCAGGTAGTTACCCGAGGTGCCCTCGACGTTGATCCCGCTGGTGCAGTTGTGGTAGATCGTGTTGCCGATCAGCCGGCCGCCGGTCACGTTGAGGTCGTCGATGCCGTGGTCGCCGTTGTCGTACGAGACGTTCAGCGTCGCCAGGTTGTTGTCGCCGCCGGGATAGAACTGCAACCCGGAGTCCTCGTTGTCGTGCAACAGGTTCCCGAGGATGGTGTTGTTCTGCCCGACCACGTTGATGCCGTTGGCGTTGCGCTGGTACTGGTTGGCGTTGAAGCTGGAGTTGTTGTAGCTGACCGTCGTCGTGGTCGTGGTGGAGTTCAGGAATATCCCGGAATCGCTGTTGTGGTTGGTGTTGTTGCCGGTGATCGTCGAGGCGCTGGTCCCGCTCAGGTCGATCCCGGCCGCGAGCTGCCCGCTGACCGAGTGCCCGGCGTTGGTCACCGTGTTGGCGGAGACGACGATGTTGTTCGACCCGGACAGGTAGATCCCGTACGAGGTCGTACCGGTCACGGTGAACCCGCTGATCGTCACGTACTGCTTGCCGGAGACCACGAATCCGTTGCTGCCGCCGGTCACGGTGACCGTCGCGCCGGGAACGGCCTGGAACACGATCGTGCAGTACGGCTGGTCCGGCGCACCGACACCGGCGTCCGAACAGTTCGCGCCGCCGACGTACAGGGTCGACGCGCCGGCGAACGCGGGGGAGGACAGCACCGCGGCCACGATCGCCAAGGCGGACAGGGAGGCACCAAGTACGGTCGAGCGGATCGACCAACGCCGAACGGACATCGGGGAGCTCCTGGGAAGGACGGTCGGAATCAGGCGCCTCCCCTGGTCCTCTGCCGATCATCGAGCGCCGGCGCGGGCCGTACGCCATGCAAATGACGTAGACGCGGCTCATCACAACGGACAACTCACCGCAGTACCGGCGTAACCCGGCCGGTCTCCGTCCGAACGGACGACCTCGAAGCAGCTCGTTCATCTGCATGATGCGGTCCGCGCGCACAGCGGGCATTGTCCGAACCGTGGCTGATGTCTCCGTCCTGGTGGTCGACGATCACGCGGTGTTCGCCGAGGCGGTCCAGGCCCGGTTGAACGGCGAGGCGGATCTCGGTCCGGTCTGGGTCGCGTACAGCGCCGCCGAGGCCCGTACCCTGATCAGCCGGCACCGCCCCGCGGTCCTGGTCCTCGATCTCGTGCTCGCCGACGGCAACGGACTTGAGCTGGCCGGGTACGCGGCCGTCGAGTCGCCGGAGAGCAAGGTGCTGATGCTGACTGCGGTGACCTCGACCGACTCGGTCATCGCGGCGCTGCGCAAGGGCGCCCGTGGGTGGCTGTCCAAGACGGTCGACGCCGACCAGCTGGTACAGGTCATCCGCCGGGTGGTCCATGGTGAGGCGTGGCTGGCGCCCGACCTGCTCGGCCGGATCCTGTCCGAACTGGTGGTACGCCCGGCCGAGCCGGCCCCCGATCCGCTGGCGAGCCTGACTTCCCGCGAGCGCGAGGTGCTCCAGTGTCTGGTGGACGGGCTGAGCCGGGCCGAGATCGCGGCCCGGCTGCACGTGTCGGCCAACACCGTGACTGCGCGCGGGGCTGCGTTCGTCGGATATCTGACTGCGCTCTGGCCTGCTGTTTCCGCACTCCGGCGGTGTCTACCGCAGATTGCGTAGGCCCGCCTGGTGCGATCACGCGATTGCCCGGTAAGCCCTTCTCCCTACAGTCGGCGTTACCTCCTGTTAATCAACGGGAAATCGCTCTGTCGAGGGGTGTTCCGGTGGATGTCACCGAGATCGCACGGGTGCTGCGTCGGTACGGATTCCTCCTACTGCTGGTGATGGCCGCGCCGATCGTCGCGCTCGCCGTGTACGTGGTGCATCAGCCGGCGACCTACACCGCACACGCGCGCATCGTCGCCGCCGACGTCACCCCC
This sequence comes from Actinomycetota bacterium, assembly GCA_005885115.1. Classification (GTDB taxonomy): domain Bacteria; phylum Actinomycetota; class Actinomycetes; order Mycobacteriales; family Micromonosporaceae; genus AC-43. The sequence goes on from VAXX01000368.1 coordinate 3,554, forward strand.
CGGGCGCAGGCCGAGGCGACCGCGGTGGTCAGCCAGGTGCTGGCCCTGGCCACCAGCCGGGACATCGTCGTACAGGCACTGGACAACGCCCACCTCTCCCAGGACCCGGACAAGGTCATCAAGGCCACCGCGGTCACCGGACTGGGCAGCTCGGCACTGGTGGATCTGGCCTACACCGACCGGAGCCCGGACCTGGCCCAGCAGGTGACCCAGGCGCTGGCCAACACGGTCGTGGTCAGGCTCGACGCGGTACGCATCGGTGGCCTGCCCGAGGTGCTCAAGGACGTCGACGCCCAACTCACCGACCTCGCCACCAGGCGGGCGCCGATCGCCGCCAACGCGCAGGCGAACCCGAAGGACCCGGTCGCGCAGAACAAGCTGGCCGGGATCGACCGGCTCATCTCGGACCTGTCCGGTGACCGGGACCGGCTGGCCGAGGAGGCCGCCGCGGCCGGGCACTCCACCGTCGTGGCGACGGCGGTTCGGCCGACCACCGCCGACCCGCGGGGTCTGGCGTCGAAGCTGGCCGTCGCCGGACTGCTCGGTCTGCTGATCGGCCTGATCGTCGTCGGGCTCAACGAAACCCTGCGCCCGTCGGTATCCGGTGCCAACCGGGTGGCCCGGCTGCTGGAGGTACCGGTGCTGGGCCGGGTCGCCCGCGACCCCACCACCCTGGCCGACATCGGCCGGCGGATCCGGCTCGCCGCCCGGCGCGCCGGGGTGTCGACGGTCGTCCTGTCCCGCGCCAACGGAGCGGTACTCCCACCCGAGCTGGTCGACCGGATCGAGGCGGCGACCCTGCGCCCGGACGCCGTACCGGCGCGGGTGGCGATCCCGGTGGACATCGACGACACCGACGGGCTGAACCTGCCGGTGTCGGCGAACGGGCGGCGTACCGGCCCGCTGGACGAGGCGTCGCTGGACGGCGGAACGGGACGGGGGACCGGCTCGATCGCCGTCCTGCCCTCGACCGAGCACAGCAACCGGGCGATGCGCCTGCGCCGGGTGTACGCCCTGGACGAGCTGGACCCCAGTGCCGAGTCCGAACGGATCGGCCTGGTCGTCCTCGCCTCCGGCAGCACCCGCCTGCGTGAGGTGCACGGCGTACAGGACCTGATGTCGGCGGCCGGCTGGCCACTGCTCGGCGTCCTCAGCGACGTCGGCGGGCGCCGGGCGGCACGCCGATGACCGCCGTGACGAACACCGTCTCGACCGCCGGAGCGGTCGCCTTCACGGTGCCGCCGTTCGCCGCCGGTGCGCGCGACGCGGCGCTGCGGGTACTGGATTCGGGCTGGGTGACGACCGGGCCGGAGTGCGCGGCGTTCGAGGCCGAACTGTCGGCGTACCTCGGCCAGCCGCACGTGGTGACCGTGGCCTCCTGTACCCAGGCGATCGAGCTGAGCCTACGGGCGCTGCGGCTGGACCCCGGCGCCCCGGTGCTCACCCCGAGCCTGACGTTCTCCGGCGCGGTCGCGGCGATCGTGCACGCCGGGTACCGACCGGTGCTCGTCGACATCGACGAGACCACGCTGACCCCGAACCCGCGGACCGTGGCGGCGGCGGTACGCCGCGCCGGGCGCCCCGCCGCGATGGTCAGCTGCGACCTCGGCGGGTACCCGGTGGACCACGCCGCCCTCGCCGAGGCGGCCGGCCTGCCGTACCGGCGGATGGTGGTGGACGCCGCGCACGGACCCGGCGGCGACGTCGGCCGGACCCGCGCCGCCACCGCCCCGTACGCCACCTGCCTGAGCTTCTACGCCACCAAGAACCTGCCGATCGGCGAGGGCGGCGCGGTGCTCACCCACGACGGCGACGTCGCGGGCGCGCTGCGGGCGGCCCGGCTGCACGGCATGACCCGCGACGCCTGGCGGCGGTACCTGCCGGGCGGCTCGTGGCGGTACGACGTGGAGGAGGTCGGCTTCAAGGCCAACCTCACGGATCTTTCGGCGGCGATCGGGCGCGCCCAGCTCGACGCGCTGCCCGGGTGGCAGGCCCGGCGGGCCGAACTGGTCGCCCGCTACGACGCCGCGCTGCGCGGGGCCGTACGAGCCGGCGTGGTCACGCTGCCCAGCCGGCACCCTGGCCACGCCTTCCACCTGTACCAGGTGCGGATACCGCGCCGCGACGCCGTCTCTGACGGGCTCACCGAACACGGGGTCGGCACCTCGGTGCACTTCATCCCGGTCCACCACCTGCGCGGGTACGCCCGGCTGTTCGACGCCGACGAACTCTGTACCCGGGCCTGCCCGACGCGGCCGTGGACCGCGTCGTCGAGCGGCTCGCCCACCTGCTCACGTCCACTCTCGCGTAGACCTCGGAGGCTAACGTGCTGACCCGGACACAGAAGAACGGTCGCTCGGTCGGTCTGCCGACCCTGGTGCTCGGGGCCGGGCACGCGGGTTAGGCGGTGGTCCGCGCGTTGCGGGAGACCCCGGCGTACGGGCTGAACCCGATCGGATTCCTCGACGACAGCCCACGGCTGCGCCGGGTACGCGGGCTACGGGTCCTCGGCCGGCTCGAGGAGCTGCCCGAGGTGGCCCGCTCGGTGGGCGCCCGCGCGGCCCTGGTCGCGATCCCGTCGCTACCACCGGGGCGGATCGCCGAGCAGATCGAACGGGCCGTCTCGGCCGGCCTGCTGGTCCGGCACCTGCCCTCGTTCCTCGCCGCCGTCGAGCGCGACCTGCGGGTCTCCGACCTGCGCTCGGTACGCGTGGACCAGCTCCTCCGGTTCCGAGCTGTGCCGCCAGATCCGGGCCTTCAAGCCGGCCGCGCTGTACCTGCTCGACCACGACGAGTCCAACCTGCACGCCTTGCACCTGGAGATCGTGGGTTCCGGCCTCCTGGACTCCGACGAGATCATCATCGCCGACATCCGGGACCGCAACCGGCTCCAGCAGGTGTTCGCGCAGACCCGGCCGGAGCTGGTCTTCCACGCCGCCGCGCACAAGCACCTCCCGCTGCTGGAGCGGCACCCGTGCGAGGGCGTCAAGAGCAACGTGATGGGTACCCACCACCTGGTCGACCTCGCCGTCGAGTACGGGGCCGAGCGGTTCGTGCTCATCTCCACCGACAAGGCCGCCGACCCGACCTCGGTGCTCGGGGCCACCAAGCGGCTGGCCGAACTCGTGGTGCAGCAGGCGGCCGGGGGGCCGACCTGCATGGCCTCGGTACGGTTCGGCAACGTCCTGGGTTCGCGCGGCTCGCTGCTGTCCGTACTCGCCTCGCAGGTGGCCAGGAACCAGGCCATCACCATCACCCACCCGGACG
>VAXX01000369.1 GCA_005885115.1 Actinomycetota bacterium
CGAACGCCGGTGGCGCCTTGGCGACCGCGGTACCGGACCCGGCCAGCAGGGTCACGGCGATGACGAGTACGGGCAACGTGCGGCGGACGACCATGGCCCCTCCCGGTCCCTCACGCTGATACCTACCGCGCTGCGGGGTGGCCCGCAACCGGAGGGCCGGTCCGTCACCCGAGCGCGAGCGCCCCGACCACCGCCAGGTAGCTGGCCCCGGTCGCCACCCCGGTGACCACCACGGTCGGCAGGACCGGTTGGGAGGCCAACTGGTACGCCAGCCAGCCGGGCACGATCAGGCCGAACGCGGCGACCGAGAAGACGGCCGGGAAGCCGACGCCGGGCAGCAGGTACCAGCCGGCGACCAGCACCACGCCGAGCAGCAGCGCGGCCGCGAACAGCCGGTCGCCGTACAGGATCAGGTAGCGCTGGCCGGCGAGCACGCCGAGGTAGGTCAGGACGCTGGCGGCCAGGATCACCAGGGCGGCGCGCGGGTCGGTCACCGCCGCGACGGCGAACCAGCCGGGGGTGAGCAGGCCGCCGGGCGAGAGCCGGGTGCGCAGGTGCAGCAGCAGCGCGCAGACGATGCCGACGGCGAGGCCCACCATGGCGGTCGGGGCGGACAGGGGTACGTCCAGCATCAGGCCGCCGCCTCGGGTCGCACCGGCACCCAGGCCGGTTCACGGGTACACAGCTCGCCGAGCTGGTGGACCAGGCGGGTACCGGCGCCGTGGATGTTGCCGACCGCCACCAGCGACGCGTACCCGGGCAGGTGGCCCAGGAGTTGTCGGGTCACCTCGGGTCCGTCGCCGAGCTCGACGACGGTACCGGTCCAACCGCCCGGAATCGCCCGCCGGGCACTGCGGGTCGCCTCGCCGATCAGGAACACCCCCTCGATCCCCAACTCAGGTACCAGCGCGCCCATCTGGGCGTTGCGCTCCAACCGGTCCCGCCGGCAGTTGACCACCCCGTACGCGGGCGCGCCGATCAGCCCGCGCCGGGTCAGTTCAGCGACGTTGAGCAGGGTGGACTGCGGGTCGTTGGCGGCGAAGATGTTGGCGAAGCGCACCTGCCCGCCCCGGTACCGGTACCGGGTGACGGTCAGCGCCCCCGGGTCCGGGGGCGCCGCCCACATGCCCCGCAGCGCGGCGCCCCGGTCCACCCCGAGCAACTGCGCGACGGCCAGCGCGATCGCCACGTTGTCCTTGAACGTCAGCCACTCGAAGCCGGCGAGCTCCGCGTCGCTGACCGACTCGGGGTCGACCGCGATCAACTGGCAGTCCCGCCGGGCGGCCTCGGCGTACAGCAGCTCCAGGCGGTCCCGTTCGGCGGTCACGCACACCCCGCCCCGGGGCATCGTGCCCGACAGCGACCGGCCCACCTCATCGAGCGTCGGCCCCATCTCGTCGAGGTGGTCGGGGCGGACGTTGGACAGTACGCCGATGGTGGCCCGGACCAGCTTGGTCTGGAGTACCTCCTGCAGCCGCGGCTGGACCGCCATGCACTCCACGACCAGCGCGTCCGGCCGGTACCCGACGGCCCGCGCGACGATGCCGACCTGCTCGCCGATGTCGGCCACCCCGAACCGGCGCCGGACCGGCTCCTCGCTGGCGTCCGGGCGCAGGAACCGGGCCGCGGTACCGGTGGTCTTCGCGACCGTCCGCAGCCCGCCGCCCCGCAGCGCTCCGGCGGTCAGCCGGGTGATGGAACTCTTGCCCCGGGTCCCGTTGACCAGAATGCGAGCCTGGATTAACTCCAGGTTACGGTGATGGCGCCGCTGCTCGATCAGGCCGGCGCCGGCCAGGGCCAGGCACCCGGCGACCACGACGGCGTACAGGTACAACAACCTCGGCTCCCCGTAAGCGATCCGGTAGGACCACCCCAGTGACGGACCCGCGACGCGCCGGACCACTGCAGGCGTTGGCCGGCGGTGCGATCGTCACAGCCGGTAGCCGGGGATCGTAGCGGTCCCGGGTGGACGGCGGTAGCCGCCGTGCCGAACGGATCCGCTCAGTCGCCGTCGAAGTTGTGGAGGATGCCCTGGAGGATCTCGGCCGTCCGGTCCGGCGACTCGGCCTCCACGCACAGCCGCTCAATCGCGACCGCGTAGTGCTCGACGTCGTCCCGCTTGTCCAGGTACAGGGCGCTGGTGAGCTGTTCGACGTAGACCACGTCGG
>VAXX01000370.1 GCA_005885115.1 Actinomycetota bacterium
ACCCCGGCCGGGGGGCACTGGACGAGGGGGGTTTCTGAATGCCGTACATCGCACTCACGAACATGCAACGCCCCGGGATCGGCGGACTGTTGGCTTTCCGCCCCGAACCCGCCCGACCGCTGCTGGAACTGGCCGAAGTCATCCTGCGCGGACCCAACACACTCACCACCGGCGAACGCGAACTGATCGTCACGCTGGTGTCGTCGCTCAACGGCTGCGAGTGGTCCCGCCGGGTGCATGGAGCCTTTGCCTCGGCCCAGCTCTCCGGCGGCCGGTCGCTGGTCGACCAGGTATGCCAGGACGTTGACACCGCGCCGGTGCCGGAGAAGCTCCGGGCCCTGCTGCGGCTGGCCGCCGCGGTGGTACGTAGCGGCAAGGCGGTGACCCCGGATCTGGTCGCCGCCGCCCGGCAACTCGGCGCGACCGACACCGAAATTCATGACACGGTACTCATCGCCGCGGCCTTCTGCATGTTCAACCGGTACGTCAGCGGTCTGGGCACGGTGGTACCCGACGATCCGGCCGTGTACGAGCGGCTGACCGGTACCCTCCTGTCCGGCGGGTACCTCGCCCTGGGCAGCGTCGAGCTGCCCGAAAGGGGCTAGGACGCGCCCGGCCCCGGCCGGGTACCGATGTCCGCGGGGTCGGACACCTCACCGCACGTCGAGCAATGGATGAGCTGTTCGACCCGGCTGTCGCAGGCGCTGTGCACGTACAGGACGGGCGGCCCCTCCGGCGCCACCCAGCGGTCCCCCCAGCGACTGAGGGCGAGGATAACGGGCTGGAGATCGCGGCCCTGGTCGGTGAGGACGTACTCGTAGTGCTCCGGATGCTGCGAGTACTGGCGGCGCTCCATGAGCCCGTGTTCGACGAAGCTGTCCAGGCGGGTGGCCAGCACGTTCGGCGCCACGCTGAGCCGGCGCTGAAAGTCGGCGAAGCGGGTGATCCCGGCGAACAGCGCGTCGCGGATGATCAGGAGGCTCCACCGCTCGCCGACGATTTCCAGGGCGCGCGCGGCCGAGCAGTTCTGATCCTCGTAGGTCCGACCGAGCATGGAACTACAGTAACCAACGCGCTTGCATCACGAAACCAGCGAACGGACAAGACCCGGCCGCGGGATTTGAATCCGCAGAGGGTGACGCCAATGCGTTGAACGCGATCACCACCATATTCGCCATGGGCGGTATGGTGGTGATCGCGTTCAGCTCGGGTCCATCCCAGGGATTAGAGACCCATACCGTTTCCGGCGGTGTTCAGAGCCTTCTGGACCATGGCCTGGGCGTTGTTGTTCAGGGTGGAGTTGGTGCCGTTCACGACCCAGGACGAGCCGGAGAAGATCGTCACGGTCACGCCGTTGTCAACACCACCGGTGGTGCCGCTGCTGGGGATGCCGAGCAGCTGGGCCGCCTTCACCGACGCCTCGCCCAGTTCGCGGGAGTCGTTGTCCGAGGTGGTCTGGTTGTTCGCGGTCTGCGTGTCGCCGAAGATCGAGCCGATGCACTTGCCCTTGTAGAACATCAGGGCGAACTGCCGGCCCTTGATGTTGTGCTCCTTGAAGAAGAAGTGCGGGCAGGGGGACTTGCGATCCCAGCAGTCGTCGCCCAGCACGTAGAACGGCACGTGGTGCGCGCCCAAGGCCTTGCCGTTGCTGTCTTGCCAGGTCGTCTGGCCCTGGTGATCGGGATCGGGATCGGGGTCGCTGCCGTCCGTGTCGATGGCCATGCTGGAGGTGTAGGCGTAGACGCCCGTCGCCACCTGGTACACGTTCACGTTCTGGGCCCGCGTCATGGTGTTGATGTGGGGCTTGGAGTTGACCTTGTTCGCGGTCGTCATGTTCGCCTGGACGCCAGCCAGTACCTGGGCGGGCGTGAACGAGGTGGCGGCCGCCGAGTCTGCCTGGACAGCGGTGGGCGTCGTGGCGGCGTCGGCGGCCTTGACAGCGAGCGGGGCGGCGAGCGCGAGAGCCGCGGCGGCTGCGACAGCGAGGCGTCTACGGGTGGGCGACATGCTGGGCGGCCCTCCATCAATCGTTAGGAAGACTGTTTAACGGATCGAAGCATCTGTAGCCCCTGTACGCAACCATCTTTACGTATCAATATTGTCGATGAACTCGACGCTGCTCCGTCTTGACCTGAAGTCGATCTTCAGGCAAGCGGATCGGCCGGTGTTACGCATGCCGGCCGCGATCCCGTTGACCGTGGTGAGCAGGTCACGCTTGAGCGCGTCCGTCGAACGCGGCCCGCCGGACACCCGGAGCGGCCGGTGGTCCGAGCCCGGTCCCGGTACTGGCGCGGCGGGGCGACCTGCAAGTGATGCAGCGGCTACAGGTAGGTGTCGCCGGCTCCGAGCGTGCGGGATGGCTCCGGCTGGTTGGAGAGCAGGCCGGTGTTGCCGGTGATGGCTGAACGTTTGTTCCGCGCCGTCCGCCGGCGCGCTCAACTGCTCGGCGGCGAGGTCGCCCACCAAGTCGCGGACCGCCTGCCCGTCGCCGTCGTCGGGCCGCCGCCCAGGCCTATGGGGCTCAAGAACGTGATTCAGTCGGCTGACGTGCGTCTTGTGTGAGGTCAACGGCCCGACGCCTGTGACGCTGCCGGTCATGAGCGTGTCGCTGGTCTACCT
>VAXX01000371.1 GCA_005885115.1 Actinomycetota bacterium
CCTGCCAATTCTCGGTCACACTAGTCGGGACGGTCGCAGCCCGGTGATGGGAGTGTCAGATGGATTTCGACGTCACGGTTGAGATTCCCAAGGGGCAGCGCAACAAGTACGAGGTCGACCACCACACCGGACGAATCCGGCTGGACCGGACCCTTTTCACGGCCACCCAGTACCCGGCCGACTACGGCTTCATCGAGGGCACGCTCGGCGAGGACGGCGACCCGCTGGACGCGCTCGTACTGGTCCAGGAGCCAACCTTTCCCGGCTGCCTGATCCGCTGCCGGGCGATCGGCATGTTCCGGATGACCGACGAGAAGGGCGGCGACGACAAGGTCCTGTGCGTACCGTTCCAGGACCCCCGGCAGGAGCACCTGCGCGACATCCACCACATGCCGGAGTTCGACCGGCTGGAGATCCAGCACTTCTTCGAGGTGTACAAGGATCTCGAACCGGGCAAGAGCGTCGAGGGTGCGAGCTGGGTGGGCCGGACCGAGGCGGAGACCGAGATCCTCGCCTCCCGGCGGCGGTACGAGCAGGGCGTCGCGGACGGCACGTACCACGATCCGGGCGTGGCCCCCAACGCCCGGTCTGTCAGCTGACCAGGCCCCGGAGCCGCCCGTACAGGCCGAGGACGGCGCAGGCGAGCGGGATCACCGAGGTGACGCACAGGGCGTCGAGGATGTCGGCCGCCCGGGCCAGGTACGGGCCGGGAGCGCGGCGCCGGTAGGTGGCTCCGGCCAGCCCGGCGACCAGCGCGACCCCGACCAGTCCGCCGGTGACCGCGAGCCGGGGCAGGGTCGGGGCGAGGAACCCGAGCAGCACCAGTACGCCGCCGAAGCCGGATACGAGCAGCGGCAGCCGCTGCCGGACGGTCGGGAACAGCCGGGCGCGCAGCAGGAACCCGAGGGCGGCGACCGCGACGAGTACCTTCCCGCAGACCCCGCCGCCGGGCAGCACCACGGTCGAGGCGGCCAGCGCCACCGCCGCGTACCCGAACAGTGCCCCGGTCACGAGCTCGTCGGTCCGCACGACGGCGGCGTACAGGCCGGCCCGGTCCGGCGTCGAGGCCGGCCCGTCCGGCACGATCACCGGCATCGGCAACCGCCCGAGCCGGATCGCCAGCAGCGGTACCGCTGCCATCCCGGTGACCAGCACCGCGAGGACGGCAGCCGCCGACCCGGCCGCCGGCTGCCACAGCGCGAGCAGCGCGCCGAGCACCCCGAGCAGGCCGGCGGTCACCCCGCCGACGAAGACCCGCAGCCCGTGCCCCACCCCGACCGCGCCGACCACCCCGGCGAGTACCAGGCCGGCGGCGCCGACCAGCACTGATGGTGCGCCGAGGAGGTACAGGCCGCCGACGAAGGCGTACGGCAGGGCCAGCCCGCCGATCGTCGCCCCGGCCACCCCGTCGCCGTACCCGCGGGCGGCCACGATGCCGGCCAGCAGGAGCAGCCCGGCGAGCCCGAGCGCGCCGAGACCGGAGGCCGTGGACGGGTTGCGGCTCAGCGACGCGGCGCCGAGCAGCAGCGCCAGACCGGCGACGGACAGCCCGACGAGTCGGGTCGCCGTACCGTCCCAGACCCGCCCGTACCGACGGGCACCGGCCGCGATGGCATCGGCCACGTCGTCGTACTCCAGCTCGGGCCAGCCGTCCCGGGCGGGTACCAGATGCAGCACTTCCCCGTCCCGTACCCCCTGCTGGGTCAGGCCCGCCCCGACGGACAGCGCGGCGCCGTCGGCCCGCCGCAGCACCCACCCGCCGTGCGCCTGCCCCGCGTCGGGCAGGCCCTCGCCGGCGTGCCGCAGCAGGTCGGGCAGCAGCTCTGCCAGCGGGGTGTGCTCGGGCAGCGCCACGTCCAGCCGCCGCTGCGGCGTGTGGACGGTCACCCGGGCCAGTCCGGTCGCGGTGGTCACCGGCATTGCCTACCACAGCGGCGCCCGGCCCGGGGGGTTGTCCACAGGGGCACCGGCCGGGCGGCGCGGCCCTTAGCATGCATGCCGTGGCAACGGTGGTGGTGCAGCGGCGGGCACGCCGGCCGGCGCCGGAGATCCCGTCCGGCGAGCTGGCCGTGCCGGCGCCGCCGGAGCTGCCCCGGCAGCTCGGGTCGCGCTGGGGCCAGCTGTTGCTGCTCCTGCCGATGCTCACCGGTACCGTCGCGACGGCGATGATGTTCGCCGGGCGGCAGGGCGGGGCGTACTCGTACGTGGTCGGGGCGGTCTTCGGCGTCTCGTCGCTGGGGATGCTGGCGACCGGGTTCGGGTCCGGCGCGGGGCTGCCCCGCAAGGCCGAGATGATGGCGGCGCGCCGGGACTATCTGCGGCACCTGTCGGTGCTGCGGCGCAAGGTCCGCGACACCGCCGACCGCCAGCGCGACGGGCTGCACTA
>VAXX01000372.1:0-5321 GCA_005885115.1 Actinomycetota bacterium
CGGGACTACTTCGTCAAACAGTGGGCCCGGTTCCGGGACCTGCACTGGGGGGTCCTCGCGCACTCGACACACCTGCGCGGCGCCGGCACGTACGACCCGGTGGCGGGGGAGCGGTGCCGGGTGACGGTCACCCTGGCGACCGGGATCCCGGAGGAGCGGGTACGGGCGGCGAACCTGGACTACCTCGACCCCGCCGAGGTGGACCTGGACGGCTGGGCCGACGATCCGGACACCCTGGTCGTACCCCATGCCGGCGAGGTCCTCTTCCGCCTGCGCTGAGCCGTCGAGTCGCGCACCACCAGGCGTACCGGCAGCACCATCGCGTTACCCGTGCGGGCCGGCGCGCCGCCCAGTTGGGCGACCAGGTGCTCGACCGCCCTGGTCCCCAGCGACCGCAGCGGCGCCGCGACCGTGGTCAGCGCGGGTGTGCAGAAGTCCGAGCCGAAGATGTTGTCGAAGCCCACCACGCTGAGGTCGCCGGGCACCACGACGCCGACCCGCGCCAGCCCACGCATCAGCCCGATGGCCAGCAGGTCGTTGTACGCCACGACCGCCGTCGTCGGGGCCCGGCGCAGCTCGGCGACCGCCGCCACGCCACCGGCCACGGTCGGCCGACCCGGCCCGATCCGCCGGACCCGTACGCCCAGGGCCGCGCCCGCTTCCCGGATCGCCCGCCAGCGCATCCCGTCCGCCCACGACGCCTCCGGCCCGGCCAGGTACGTGACCGTGTCGTGGCCCAGGTCGCGCAGGTGCTCCAGGGCGCGGTGCATCCCCCGGGTGTTGTCGGTCACGATGCTCGGTACGTCCACCACGTCCCGGTTCAGCACGACCGTCGGCCGTTGCCGGGCCACCGCCCGGATCGCCGAGTCGGGCAGCCGGGGCGAGCCGAGGACCAGGGCCTCGGCTGCCGGTACCGCCCAGTCCAGCGCCTGCCGCTCGAACCGGCTCGACTCGCGGGTGTCGGCGAGCAGCGTGGTGAGTCCGGCACCGGCCGCGGTCACCTCGACCCCGCGGATGACGTCGAAGTACACCGGGTTGGTGACGTCGGACACCAGCAGCGCGACCGTCGCGCTCCGGCCGGCGGGTACCGCCCGGGCCGGCGGGTCCGTCCGGTACCCCAATCGGGCCGCCGCCGCCCGGATCCGCTCGCCGGTGGCCTGGCTGACCCGGCCGGGCCGGGAGAACGCCCGCGACACGGTGGACGGCGCCACCCCGCACTCGCGGGCGATGTCATAGATCGTTGCCGATCGGTTGGCCGGCCGGCCGGTCATCCCGTCCCGCTCCCGATGGCACAATGAACATCATGTCCCTGCCGCATCTGCCCCGGCCTGACCAGCAGGCGGTCGACCGGGTGACGGCGTTGCTCGCCGGTGCCGCCCCGCTCGGGGTGGCCTACTCCGGCGGGGTGGACTCCTCGGTGCTCCTCGCGCTGGCCGCGCGGAGCCTGGGTACCGACCGGGTGCTCGCCCTGCTGGGCGTCTCGCCGAGCCTGGCCGCCGCCGAACGCGGCGCCGCGCACGAGGTGGCCGCCGGGATCGGGGTACGCGTTGTCGAGGTGCGCACGTACGAGGGGGACCGCCCGGAGTACCGGCGCAATGGGCCGGACCGCTGCTTCCACTGCAAGGACGAGCTGTTCAGCCGGATCGACGACGAGGTTGTGACCCGGTACGGGCTGGCCGCCGTGGCGTACGGGGAGAACGCGGACGACGCCCGCCGGCCCGACCGCCCCGGGGCCCGCGCCGCACGCGCTCACGCCGTCCTCCGTCCGCTCGCTGACGCGGGCCTGGGCAAGGAGGCGGTACGACGGATCGCCCGGGCGCTGGGCACTTCGAGGAAGTGGTCCCCGAAAGGTTACAGCAGGTCGAGGCGGCGGAGGCCGCGCTTGTCCGGCTCGGCTTCGCCGACCTGCGGGTACGCCATCACGGTGAGGTGGCCCGGATCGAGCTGCCCGAGGCGGACCTGCCGCGCGCCCTGGCCGTCCGGACCCAGATCCAGGACGCGGTACGCGCGGCCGGCTTCCGGTACGCCACCCTCGACCTCGGCGGACTCCAGTCGGGCGCGTTCACCCTGCGGTTCCTGGAGACCCCGGCGTGACGACGGAGCCCGGCCCGACGACGGAAGGCATCGCCGAGCTCGACCACGACCGGGCGAGCCGGCGCGGGTACCCGGAGGCCGTCTACTGCGCCGGCAAGACACCTGCCCAGCTCGCCGCGATCGCCGCCGAGGTACGCGACCGGGGCACCCCGACGCTGTTCACCCGGGTCGAGCCGGGGCAGGTCGAGGCGGTCCTGGCGGAGCTGCCGCAGGCCGGGTACCACGAGGACGCCCGGCTGATCGCCTGGCCGCCCGAGCCGCCCGCGCCGACCGGGGGACTGGTCGCGGTCCTCGCCGCCGGCACCTCCGACCTGCCGGTCGCCCGGGAGGCCGCGCTGACCGCCACGCACCTGGGCCGGGCCTGCGAGTTGGTCGTCGACGTCGGGGTCGCCGGGCTGCACCGGGTGCTCGACCGGCTGGACCTGCTGCGCCGGGCCCGGGTCGTCGTCGTGGTGGCCGGTATGGACGGCGCGCTGCCCAGCGTGGTCGCCGGCCTGGTGTCGGCGCCGGTCGTCGCGGTGCCGACCTCGGTCGGCTACGGCGCGTCCTTCGGGGGCCTGGCCGCGCTGCTGGCCATGCTCAACGCGTGCGCGCCCGGGGTGGCCGTGGTGAACATCGACAACGGCGTTGACCACGACCCCGTCCAGCAGCGCCGTCTTGACCCGGATCGGGTGCCCGGCAACGGTCACCGTGTGCGTACGGCGGTCCAGGGCCCGCTTGCGTACCTTGACGGTCCGGACCCCGATCGTGGACGTCTCGGTGAACACGACCCGGTACACCGCGTCCGCGACCGCCGGCGGCGCCAGCACCGACAGCGTGTACGCCGGCCGGCCCTTCTTCATCAGGATCGGGGTCAGCCACGCGTCGGACGCGCCGGCCGCGAGCAGCCGGGCCAGCACGCCGGGCCACAGCCGCGGGTCCAGGTCGTCCACGTTCGCAGCGAAAACCAGCTCTGGTACGTCCCGGTCCGGTCCGGACTCCGTGGCGTACCCGACGACGATGCGCAGCAGGTTCGGCACTTCGGTCAGGTCGCGTGACCCGGCGCCGAAGCCGGTGGCGGTGATCCGCATCGGCGGCAGGGTGCCCCAGTCCCGGCAGGTGGCGGCGAGCAGGGCCGCTCCGGTCGGGGTACACAGCTCGTACGGGGCGTCCCCGGCGTACACCGGCGCCCCGGCGGCCCGGAGCAGCGCGACGACGGCCGGCGCCGGTACCGGCAGGAGCCCGTGGGCACCGCGCGTCATCCCGCTGCCCAGCGGTACCGGCGAGGCGGTCGCGCTGGTGATGCCGAGGTGCTCCACCGCCGTACAGGTGCCCACCACGTCGGCGAGGGCGTCGAGCGCGCCGACCTCGTGGAAGTGGATGCGCTCCGGGCTCGTACCGTGGACGGCCGCCTCGGCGTGGGCCAGCCGGGCGAACACGTCCAGCGCCCGCTCGCGTACCCGGTCGGGCAGGTCTGCCCCGGTGAGGATGTCCCGGACGTCGGCCCAGGTACGCCGGACCGGGCTGTCCGGCGCCTCGACGGTCACCTTCGTGGCGGCCAGGCCGTGCCGGGTGACCCGGGCGGCGGACACCGTCACCGGCTCCACGCCCAGCGCGTCAACGGCTTGCTGGATGCGCTCCACCGGCGCGCCGGCATCGACCAGCGCGCCGAGCAGCATGTCGCCGCTGGCGCCGCCGATGCACTGGAACCAGGCCACGCTCACGGTTGGCTGCTCAACTCCTTCTCCAGCGGGGTACGGAACCGGGGCGTCACCCGGACCGGTCCGAGCCGCGCGGTCAGCGCCTCGGCGGCCGCCGCGATCCGTCCACTGGCCGCCGCGCCGACGTCTTCCAGCAGCCGGTACCGGACCTGCCCGCCGGTACCCTGCGCCCAGCCGCCGACGACCCGCCCGTCCACCCAGACGGTCGGGCCGGCGTTGCCGGTCCGGTCGAACAGGGCCGGCCCGTACGGGCCGAGGAACCATTCCCGGTCCAGCCAGCCCATCACGGTCGGGTCGAGCGCGGGCAGCAGCGCGACCCACGGTTGCGGCTCGGGTACCGGGTCGGCGTCCTCGGCGAGCAGCAGGCCGGTACCCGCGCCGGCCAGCTCGACCTCCACCACGTCCAACGCCGCCAACGCCTGGCGGGTGTCCCCGGCGCCCCAGCCGGTCCACCAGCGCAGGTCGGTGACCGGGGCCGGCCCGTACGCCCGCAGCCACTGCCGGGCGAGTTCGGTACGGGCGGCCGGCGCGGACCATTCGGGCAGCCCGTCGGGCAGCCAGTCGCCCAGCAACGACCAACGGTGCTGGCTGCTGATCCAGGATCCGCGCGGCCGGCCCCGCACGATGTACCCCTCCGAAGCGAGCAGGAACAGCACCTGGCTGGTCAGGTTGGCGGTGGTGCCGTACGGCTTGTCCGAGGCCATCCCGACCCGGGTACGCAACGCCGGTACCTGGGCGGCCAGCTCCGTACCGGTGGCCTCGCCGAGCTGTCCGAGCGCGGCCAGGGTCGCCTCACCGGCGGCGGCGAGCCACTTGTCCGGCTCGTCGGTGACCCCCGAGTCGACCAGCAGCTTGCCCAGCCGGCGCCGGTTGACCGCCGCCACCGCGTCGGTGCACGCCGCCTGGATCACCGGCACGGAGTCGCGGGGCACCACGAACACGGTCCGGCGCATGCCGAGCATCCGGACCAGCGTCCGGTCCTCGTACAGCGCCGTCTCCACGGCCGCGATGTCCGGCTCCCGCAGCCGGGCGGTGGCCGAGAGGTGGACGGTCGCCGGATCCGTGGCATGCAGCGCCACCAGATCCGCGGCCACCTCGACCGCGCTGCCCGCGCGCGAGTCCCGCGCCAGACGGTGTCGGACGGCCAGCCGAGCCCGGCGCTGCGCCACCCCGATCTGCCCCGCCATGGGGGCCAGCCTACGGCGGGTGGCCTGGTCAGCGGGGGGCACCGGGGGCGTGGAGGGGGAAGATAAGGCAGGGCCGACGTCCACGGGGGAAGACGCCGGCCCAGCGGCGACCAGCATAGCGCCGGGCGTTCGAGATCGCCAGTGGTCCGATCTATCCACTGTGGACAGTCCGCGACCGTAGCGGCAACGACTACAGCCCGTACCCCTTGATGAGAACTCGCCCGGACGGCCTTGACGGTACCGGCGGCCGGTGATCCGATATCTCCCCGTGGGTTTCCTGTCCCGGCTGCGCCGGGGTCGCCGCCCCGCCGCCGTCGCGTTCGTCGCCGCGGGGGCCGCG
>VAXX01000372.1:5329-8104 GCA_005885115.1 Actinomycetota bacterium
CCACCCACCCGGGGCCGCTCCCGGGGTCAGCGCCGGGGTACCCGACGAGTCCGCCGGCCCGTCCGCCCCGCCCAGCGGTTCGGTGTCGCCCTCCGCGTCGCCCTCGCCCTCGGCCAGCCGGTCCGCACCCCCGCCCGGCGCGCCGCCGCCGCTACCGGGACCGGGCGCCGGCTGGACGTTGATGTGGTCGCCGGATCCGCAGCGGGACGGGCTGCGCGCGTTCGAGGGGGTGGAGGACGACCGGGCCAACACCGACCCGGCGCACATGCCGCACATCTTCGTCGCGCACGCCGGCGGCAACGCGTACTACCAGTTCGACATGCCGGCGTGGAGCCAGGAGCACGACAGCTCGCCGGACCGGCAACGCAACGAGGTCAAGGGAATGCACGCCGGCGGTACCGACCTGGCGCTCAAACCCGGCCAGACGTGGCGGCTGGACTGGTCCCTGTACGTCACCAAGGCGCTCCAGGCGACCGACCACTTCACCCACATCATGCAGCTCAAGATGCCCGGCGACGGCAGCGCGCCGTTGTTCACCGTGGACCTGTCGCTGGAGGGCGGGGTACCGAAGATCGCGCTGAAGGTGTTCGCCGGTGGGCGTACGGTCGGCTCGACCAACCTGGCCCCGTTGCAGAACACCTGGGTGTTCAGCAGCGTCACGTTCACCGTCGGGGCATCCCCGGCCGGCGCGGTCGGCTGGCTGCTGCGCGACCAGTCCGGCGCCACGTTGGTGAACAACACGGTGACCGGCGTCGGGACGTACGCCCCGACCCTGGGTGACCGGGTACGCCCGAAGTGGGGGATCTACCGGTCGCTGCTGAGCAACCACGCCGAGCTGGTGCCGTGCGCGATGTACCTGGACAACATGCGCGGATACCTTAAGGGATAAGGACTTCAGCGCCGTTCCAGCGGCGGGGACAGGACCGGCCCGTCCGCCGGTACCTCGCCCAGCGGCGCCAGGCAGGTGGCGCCACCCACCAGATCGTGGATCGGCTCGCGGGGATCGGGCTCGCCGTACCTGGCGATCCGGTCGGCCGCGAACCGTTCGGAGTCCTCCGCCGACTCGTAGCCCAGCGCCCGGGAACCGGCCAGGGACCACCAACGGCGGGTGTTGTCGGACACCCCCCAGATGACCCGGAACCCGTCCTCGTGCGGGTGGCTCAGGCACGCCTCCAACAGCCGGGCGGCGTCGCTGGGCGCCAGCCACGTGGCCAGCGCGCGGCTGTCCGGCGGCTCGATGAAGCAACTGCCGATCCGGATCACCGTGACGTCCAGGCCGAACCGGTCGTGGTACAGGCCGCCGAGCGACTCGATCGCGGCTTTGCTCCAGCCGTAGAAGGTGTCCGGACGGGCCAGCAGATCGTCGGGCAGCCCGTCGCTGCCGGGCGGGACGTCGCTGCGCCGGTAGAAGCCGACGGCGTGGTTGGAGGAGGCGAGCACCACCCGGGGTACGCCGGCGTCAACCGCGCCGCGCAACAGGTTGTGCGTACCGACGACGTTGACCGACAGGACATCCTCGAACGGGGCCTCCAGGCTGATCCCGCCGAGGTGCACGATCGCCTGTACGTCCTGGCACGCCTTCGCGGTCGCCTCGGCATCCATTACATCGACGTTAACGAATTCCTCGCCGGGCTCCGGGTCGATCTCGACGATGTCGGCCAACCGTAGGACGCGATCGTCGCGGCGCAACATCGGCCGCAGCATCGTCCCCATGTTTCCGGCGGCGCCGGTGATCAGGATCCGTTTGGGGTCGCGATCCTTCGCGCTACCGACCACCTGATTGCCACCTTCCATTTTCAGTGGCCCGGCCCGAACCTTGCCGAATCGCGGATTCGCTTGTGGGGCAAGGGTTCCAGGCTCGATGGCGAATCGCGGACATCAACGGGCGTCCGGCTCCGGCGTCGGCCCGTTCGCGGCCAGGAAATCGAAGTCGCATCCCTCGTCGGCCTGGGTGATGTGGGCCGCGTGCAGGGCACCGTACCCGCGCGGGTACCGGGCCGGCGGCGGGCTCCACGCCGCCCGGCGCTTGGCCAGTTCGGCACCGGACACGTGCAGTTCGAGCTTGCGTTCCGCGACGTCCAGGGTGATCAGGTCACCGTCCCGGACCAGCGCGAGCGGACCACCCGCGTACGACTCGGGTGTCACGTGCAGGACGCAGGCGCCGTAGCTCGTCCCGCTCATCCGCGCGTCGGAGATCCGTACCATGTCCCGCACCCCGCGCTTCAACAGCCGGTCGGGGATCGGCAGCATCCCGTGCTCGGGCATGCTGGGACCGCCCAGCGGTCCGGCGCCGCGCAGGACGAGCACGCTGTTCTCGTCCACGACCAGGTCGGGATCGTCGATCCGGGCGAGGAGGTCGGCGTACCCGTCGAAAACGACGGCGGGTCCGGTGTGCCGCAGCAGGGCCGGCTCGGCGGCCAGCGGCTTGATGACGGCGCCCCGCGGCGCGAGGTTGCCGCGCAGCACGGCCAGCCCGCCCTCGGCGGCGACCGGCTTGTCCCGCGGGCGGATCACGTCGTCCTGGAAGGTCTGCGCGCCCTCGACGGCTTCCCGCAACGTCCGGCCGCTCACCGTCGGCCGGTCCAGGTGCAGCAGGTCGGCCAGTTGGGCCAGCAGCGCGCGCAGCCCGCCGGCGTAGTAGAAGTCCTCCATGAGGTATGCCCCGGTGGGCCGGATGTTGGCCAGCACCGGGGTACGCCGGGCAACGTCGTCGAAGTCGTCCAGGGTCAGCGGTACGCCGCTGCGGCGCGCCATCGCGATCAGATGGATGACGGC
>VAXX01000373.1 GCA_005885115.1 Actinomycetota bacterium
GAGCGGCCGGTACGTCCGGCTCAACGTCATCACCGCCGAACAGGGCAGCGGCACCGGCGGAGCCGCCCGGATCTACGAACTGGAGGTGTACGGCTGATCTCTCCCGTCCCCCACGAATGGGACAGGGGTGGCCATCGTCACGGCCACCCCTGTCCCGCGTCCGGTTGACTTGAAGTTCGCTTCAACTTGCAGACTCGATCCATGAGCGATACGAGAGTCGGGCTGATCACCGGGGCGTCCCGGGGGCTGGGGCGGGCGCTGGCGCGGGAACTGGCCGGGCGCGGCTGGGCGCTGGTGCTCGACGCGCGCGGGGTCGAGGGGCTGGATGCGATCGCCGGGGAACTGGGCGCGCGGACCGAGGTGGTCGCGGTCGCCGGGGACGTCGCCGACGCGGGGCACCGGCAGGCGCTGGCCGCGGCGGTACGCCGGCTCGGCGGGCTGGACCTGCTGGTCAACAACGCGAGCGTACTCGGGCCGAGTCCGCAGCCGGCCCTGGCCGACTATCCGCTCGCCGAGTTGGCCCGGGTAATCGACGTAAATCTGATCGCACCGCTGGGTCTCATCCAGCTAGTGTTACCGGGCCTGACCGAGCGTGACGGTCGCATCGTGAACGTCAGCTCGGACGCGGCGCTCGAGCCGTACCCGGGCTGGGGCGGGTACGGCTCGAGCAAAGCCGCCCTGGACCACCTCAGCGCGATCCTCGCCGCCGAACGTACCGACCTGAGGGTCTACGCGTTCGACCCCGGAGACATGCGTACCGACCTGCACCAGCTGGCCTTCCCGGGCGAGGACATCAGCGACCGGCCGGAGCCGGAGACGGTGGTACCGGCACTGCTGCGCCTGATCGACGGGGACCTGCCCAGCGGCCGGTACCGGGGTGCCGACCTGACGGTGCCGGCATGATCACCTTCGCGCTCCCCACCGAGCTTTCCGCGGGCGAGCCGCCCGAGGCGCGCGGCCTGACCCGGGACGGCGTACGCCTGCTCGTGGCGGAAGCGACCGCGATCTGGCACGCGCGGTTCCGGGATCTGGGGCGCTTCCTCGACCCGGGCGACCTGGTCGTGGTGAACACGTCCGCGACGCTGCCCGCCGCGGTGGACGCCGGAGACGTGACCGTGCACTTCTCCACGCCGCTGGACGATGGTCGCTGGGTCGTGGAGTTGCGCCGGCCGGACCAGTCCGGGCCGGTACGCGACGCCGGTGCCGGGGACCGGATCGGACTACCGGAGGCGGCGGTGCTCACCCTGGAGAGCGCCGTTTCCGACCGGTTGTGGACGGCGCGGCTGTCCGTCGACGTACCGCCGTATCTGCACCGGGTCGGGCGGCCGATCACGTACGGGTACCTGCGGGGCCGGTGGCCGCTGTCGGCGTACCAGACGGTGTTCGCCCGCGAGCCGGGCAGCGCCGAGATGCCCAGCGCCGGCCGCCCGTTCACCGCCGATCTGGTGACCGCGCTGGTCACCGCCGGAGTCGCGGTCGCCCCGATCACCCTGCACACCGGCGTGTCCTCGCTGGAGAGCGGCGAGCCGCCGCAGCCGGAACGGTTCCGGGTACCGGCGTCCACCGCCCGGCTGGTCAACCTGGTACGGGCGCACGGTGGCCGGGTGATCGCCGTAGGCACCACGGTCGCCCGGGCGCTGGAGAGCGTCGCGGCGCCGGACGGCCGGGTCCACGCCGCGGCCGGCTGGACCGATCTGGTCCTCGGCCCGGACCGGCCGGCCCGTACCGTCGACGGGCTGATCACCGGCCTGCACGACCCGCAGGCCTCGCACCTGCTGCTGCTGGAGGCGATCGCCGGGCCGGCGCTGGTCCAGCGGGCCTACGACGCGGCGGTGTCCGGCCGGTACCTCTGGCACGAGTTCGGCGACAGCTGCCTGCTTCTGCCGGACGGATCTTCCCCTTGACGGGAGCACCCGTGGCATCGTCGGATGCCGATGTGATGCGGATTCGGTTGCTGGGTACGGTCGGCGCGCTTGTTCTGCTCGGCGCGGGTGCTCTCGTGGCGGCGTCCCCGGCCGGGGCGGCGACGGTGTTCAACGTGCGGACCTACGGCGCCAAGGGCGACGGGAAGGCCATCGACTCACCGGCCATCAACAAGGCGATCGCCGCGGCGGCCAGCGGGGCCGGCGGCGGTACGGTGCTCTTCCCGGCGGGTACCTACCTGTCCCGCTCGATCCACCTCAAGAGCAACGTGACGCTGCAACTGAGCTCCGGCGCCACCGTCCGGGCGGCGGCCAGCGGGATGGACGCGCCCGAGCCCAACGCGTTCAGCCAGTGGCAGGACTTCGGGCACAGCCACTTCCACAACGCGTTGATGTGGGGCGACGGCGTACACGACGTGACCATCACCGGCGCCGGCACCATCGACGGCGCCGGACTGATCCGCGACAACAAGGTACCCAACGGGGTGGGCGACAAGGCCCTGTCCCTCAAGCTGTGCAGCAACATCCACGTCAACGGGGTGACCTTCACCCGGGGCGGCCACTATCAACGTCATCAACAGCTGGAACGTGGAGATCGGCAACTCGGTGGTCCGCAGCGTGGACGACGCGGTGGTGCTCAAGAGCGACTTCGCCCTCGGGCGTACCTTCCCCAGCTTCAACATCCACGTGCACGACACGACGATCCTGTCGACCGAGAACAACGCCACCCAGTTCGGCTCGGAGACGTGCGGTGACTTCCACGACGTGACCTTCGACCACCTGAAGATCCTGGGCGCCGGCAAGGCGGGCATCGGGATCGTGTCGATGGACGGCTCGAACATCCGGCACATCACGTACTCGAACATCACCATGACCAAGACCGCCGACCCGATCTACCTGAAGATCGGTGACCGGCACTCCTGCCCGAACCACCCGCCGGTCGGCAGCATCAGCGACATCAGCATCAGCGACGTGACCGGTACCAACGCCGTCTCCCCGGTCAGCTCCTCCACCGAGTTCAGCCCGACCATCGCCGGCGCGTCCCCGACGCACAAGGTGAGCAACGTCCGGCTGACCAACGTGAAGCTGACCGTCAAGGGCGGCCACCCGGCCTCGGACGCGACGATCGTGCCGCCGGAGAACAACACCAAGCACGCCCCGTCGGTGTACGGCACCCGCCCGGCGTACGGGTGGTGGCTGCGGCACGTGGACGGGATCAGCTTCGTCGGCTGCACGGTCACCTTCGACCACAACGACGGGCGGCCGGCCTGGCTGACCACCGACGGGTCGAACGTCACGATCAGCGGCGGGACGCTGGCGCGGGGCACCGGCAGCCCGTACGACATCGGGTTCGACCACGTGAGCGGGTACGCGGTGACGACCACGAAGACGACGACCGGAGCGGCGCCCCGGATCCACGCGACGAACTCAACGCCCTTGTAGCGGGGCCCGGGCCGCGGCGGGGTCCAGCGCAGGGCCGCTGGGCAGCAGGGACACCAGATCGGCGGGTACCCGTACCGGGGTGACGCCGCCGTACCCGAGCACGGCCAACAGGTCCGGGCCCGCCAGCGGGTACCGGGTGCCGTGGTCGGTGACCAGGCTCAGCGTCCCGCTGCCCGGTGGGGCACCCGGTGACGGGGCCGCCTCGACGAGCGCCCCGCTCCCCCGGCGTACCAGCACCCGGTCGACCCGGGCGTCGTCGTCGACCGGAGCGTCCGCGTCGTCGGGCAGCACCGGGTCCAGCAGTACGGTCCGGTCGGTGGCGCAGACCGTACCGGTCGGGCTGACCAGGGTCGGTGGGGTGGCGGGCAACCCGTCCGGCGCGCCCAGCCCACCGGTACCCCGGTGGAGGGCGCCGTACCGGGCGGTGCTCAACGGGATCGCCGGTGCCCCGCTGGCGGCCGGGTCGGCGAGCAGCAGCGCCGCCTGTACCTCGGTCAGGTCGTACGCCCCGTCAGCGAGCGCGACGGCGTACTCGTGCCCGCCGGTGGTGTAGAGCTGACCGACCTTGGCGCCGGGGGCGGCACCGGACGGGCCGCCCCGGCCGACGACGCGTACCGGGGCCAGGTCCGGACCGGCGGGCAGCGCGTTGACCAGTGCCGGGGCCACCCGTACCGGAGGCCGGCCGCTCCAGCCCAGCGCCGCCAACGCCGTCTCCGGGTGGGCGATCCGGTGCCGTTTCCCGTCGTGGACCAGGTACTCATCACCGTCCACAGTGGACAGTACAAGCGCCTCCCCGGTGGTACCCGCGGAGGGCACCGCGAGCGGATGCCCGCCCCCGACCTGTATCCCGACCAGCAGGGTGCTGCGCCCGTCGGTACCCGAGCACAGCGTCCACGGCCCGGTACGCAGCTCGTCGCGCGAGGGTGTGCGGCCGGGGAGTCGACGACCAGCAGGGCCGAGGTGTAGTTGGGCACCGGGTGGAGCCTGTCGTCGGAGCGCTGGTAGACGTACGTCGCGCCGGAGTCCTCCGCCAGGAAGATGGCCGTCTCGTCCCGCCAGTTGTCCAGGTGGGGGCCGGTGAACAGCCCGTACACCGCGGCCCCGGCCAGGCCCACCACGGCCAGCGACACTCCGGCGAGGGTGGCCGCGGCGGTACGCCGGAACGGTGAGCGCGCCGGGTCGGGATCGTGGGTCAGCAGGGCCGCCACGACCCGCTGGATGGCGAACTGATGGGACTGGAGGCGCACAGGCCAGACGATAGCGGCCCCCACCGGTTCGGTGGGGGCCGCTGCCGCACGTACCGTCAATGCGCCGGCTTCCAGCCGAGCAGGCCGGTGAATCCGGGCTCCAGGCCGGCGTTGTTGACAATGCTCGCCGGGATCTGGCTCGGACTGGTGATCGCATGGTTGCCCTTGACGGTCACCCCGCTGCTGCTGGTGTTGGCGACGCCGTTCTCCCAGTAGTTGTTCTCGATGTCGGTCGGGTCGTACGTCGTCGTCGCGCCGCTCAGGTAGTCATGGTGCTTGCTGGCCCAGGCGACCCCGTTGGGCGCCAGGTTGTACATGG
>VAXX01000374.1 GCA_005885115.1 Actinomycetota bacterium
GGTACCGGGCGGGGTCGGCGGGGTGGTGTCGCCACCGCCGCCGGTGGTGCCGAAGACCTCGTACTCGTCCAGGGAGTACCCGTGGGTGGCGTCGGCCCGGCACCGCTTGGAGCCGAAGACGCGGACGTAGCGGCCATCGCCGGACAGGCCGGTCAGGTCGTCGACGCCGCCGTTACCGGTGCTGGTGCTGAAGATGGACTTCCAGGTGGCGTGGTCGGTCGACGTCTCCACCCGGTACACCACCGCGCAGGACTTGTCCCAGGTGAGCCGGACGTGCGTGATGTGCGCCGTGGCACCGAGGTCGACGTAGATCCAGGACGGGTCGACGTTCGCCGTGCTGGCCCACCGGGTCGTCGTACTGCCGTCGACCGCGTTCGTCGCCGCACAGCACGAGCCGCTCGACGACGCGGTTACCGGCTTGTTGCGGGACAGCAACTGCTCGGCCGCCGGTGCGCCGCCCGGCGCCGCCAGGGCCATCGCACCGCCGAGTACCGCTATCGAGATCGCTGCGCCGCCGGCCAGGACGGCCAGCGCTCTGCCTCGAAGCTTCATTCTTAAGCCTCCGCTCTGCAAACCTTTGCGAAGACTGACACGAACGATCGAGCGCGCTCAATGCGGTGGAGGGTCTTCCCTTCCGGCGGCGAGAGTCTTCCCCGGTACAAAGGGGATAAAGGAGACGATATACCTCGGGCAAAACCCTTAAACCGGGATAAAGAGCGGCTTGCTGGGGGACGAAATAAATCGCGGATCGGTTCCGTTGGGCGGCAAGATCGGAATGTCCGGGCCGCCCGGTTTCTTCCCGGCTCGGGCTGGGTAGCGAATCCGCATGGAGGAGAGACTGCGCGGGCTCAACGACGAGATCCGGGCGCTGGTCGCCAGCCGTGGTCAGCGCGGCCCGGCCGAGCTGCTGCCCGAGCTGGAAGCGATCATGCGACGGTACGGCGTGGAGGAGCCCAGTACCGAGGGCCTGATGGAGTGGATCGACAAGGCGATGGCGGAGCGGTCCGCACAGTCCGGGGTACCCGAACGGTAGCGGCCGGGCCGGGGCCGGGTGAACAATCTCACCCGGCCGCCGAGCGACGGTGGTTCAGAGCGGGCGGATGTTGGCCGCCTGCGGGCCCTTCTGGCCCTGGGTGATCTCGAACTCCACCCGCTGGTTCTCGTCGAGGGTGCGGTAGCCGCTGGTGGCGATCGCGGAGAAGTGGGCGAACACGTCCGCGCCACCGTCATCGGGCGTGATGAAACCGAAGCCCTTGTCCGCGTTGAACCACTTCACCGTACCGACAGCCATGTCTTCTCCTTCGTCAGGCTGGTGCCGGTCCACACCGCGTGGACCGGCGGTGCTGCGTCAATCGCCCTCGTCCGGGAAGGCCGGCAAAGCAAACAGCGCCCGGGTCATCTTGACCCTCGGGCGCTGCCAACGTGTTCGGGGAAACCAAGACTGCAACGTGCGCGAGCGTAGCACGGTGCGCCAGACCGTGCTGACACACTGGGCGGCATGGAGGGGTACCTGCAGGTGACGTCCGCCGTCGCTATCCCGCGCGCCGAGCTTTCCTGGCGCTTCTCCCGGGGCAGCGGGCCGGGCGGCCAGTCCGTCAACACCTCCGACTCCCGGGTTGAGCTGCGCTTCGACCTCGCGGGTACGGCAGCCCTGCCCGAACCGCTCAAGGAGCGGGCCCTGACCCGGCTCGCCGACCGGCTGGTCGACGGGGAGCTCGTGGTCATCGCCGCCGAGCACCGTTCGCAGTTGCAGAACCGGCGGGCCGCTGAGGCCCGGCTGGTGGCCGCGCTGGCGGCGGCGCTCGCGCCCCCGGCGCGTACCCGCCGGCCGACCCGGCCGTCCCGCTCGGCGGTCCAGCGGCGGCTGGACACCAAGCGGCACCGGGGGCAGACGAAGCGGTTGCGCGGTAGTACTGACGACTGAGTGCGGCCGGAGCCGGAACTCAGACCGACGGTTCCCGTGGTACGGGAGCGTATATGTAAATGCTTCCATGGATATCGAGAAGACCGCACAATCCCCGCATGAGCCGACTACGCCGGGTTGTCCTGCCCGTACTCCTCATCCTCGCCCTGCCCCTCGCGAGCGCCGCGCCGGCCCACGCCGCCACCGGAGGCGGCAGTCGGGAGCGCGTGATGGCCGTCATGACCCCGGCGGCCGGACTCGCCGCCCGCACCGACCGGCGCCCGGTGGCCGGCGGGCTCTACGACGCCGTCGCCCGCCAGACGTTCATCAGCTGGGGCGGCGCCCACGAGGACAACTACGTGCAGGCGTACGACCACCGGACCGGCGCCTGGTCGGCCCCGGTGAAGGTCGGCTCCGGCGCGGACGACTCCCACAACTACCCGACGATGGTGCAGGCGCCGGACGGGCACCTGCTGGTCTTCCACAACCTGCACAACACCCAGCTGTACGTGGCCCGCTCTCCCCAACCGCACTCCATCGACGGCACCTGGACCGAGCAGGTCATCGCGGAGGGCGACGGCGCCACGTACCCGATGCCGTTCGTCACCGACACCGGCGCCGTCTTCGTGTTCATCCGGGAGACCGCGCGCGACCTGGACCACGTGTCCCCGGTGGACCTGCGGCCGATGAAGTACGTGCGGTCCACCGACCCGACCGACCGGCCGGACAACCTCAACGAGGTCTACATCGGGCAGCTGCGGTACGTACCGGGCTGGCCGGACCGGGTGCAGATCGTCTACACCCTCGCCGGTGGCGGACCGGAGGGGCACCTGCACGACCGGTACCACAAGAACATCTACTACACCTACTTCACCCCCGACGACCTGCACTTCCACGCGGCCGACGGGCGGGACCTGGGTACCCGGATCGACGACGCCGAGCAGGAGGCGTACCTGAAGGTGGCGGACACCGCGCTGATGGCCGCCCCGTACCAGCGTTCCCCGGACTACATCTCGCTGGTCGGGGAGATCGTGCCGGGAATCCCGTTCGTGGTATGGATGCAGACCGACGCCAACGGGGTCCTGCACGACTACACCGGGGTACGCCGGTTCGGCGGCTGGCGGGTCGACCAGGTGGGCACCGGGTTCCGGGTACGCGACATGGAGCAGCTCAACCCGGTCACCTGGCGGGTGTACGCGACCCCCGACCCATCCGCCCCGGGCATCCAGACGTACGACTTCATCGCTGGACTGGTCTGGCACGCCGGACCGGTGACCCCGACGCGGCAACCGGTCCAGCGCATCGAGGTCATCGACAACGGTCAGGATCCCGCGCGGATCCTGGTCACCGGAGCGAGCAGTGCCCGGGACGTGTCGGTGGCCGACGGCGACGTGTACGTGGCCGGCTTCCCGCGGGGGGACTGACGCCAGGCGCCGGACCCAAGCCCTGCTGCTTACCCGGTCACCTTGCGGTGGCGGACCTGGACGAAGCAGTACACCCCGAAAGCGGCGAAGCCGATGGCCACGACGGACAGCAGCACCCGCCCGAAGGGCTCGCCCAGCACGGTGCGCAGCGCCGCGTCCAGACCCCGGGACTTGCCCGGATCCTTGGTCAGCGCGGCGTCGGCGAGCAGCAGCCCGACGATGCCGAAGGCGGCCCCCTTGGCGAGGTAGCCGGCCTGGCCGGCGCGGCGGGCGGCGATCCGGGTCGCCTCCTTCATCCGGGCCGTCATCAGCTTGCGCTCGAAGGCGCACTTGGCGCCGTAGACCGCCATGCCGATGCCCAGCGCGAGCACGCCGAGGCCGAACACGAGGACCAGGACCCGACCGGGCCCGTGGGCGAGGATGCCCGCGGTGGTGTTCTGCTGCTGCTGGGCGCTGGAGGTGGGGGTACCGGTGAGCACGCGCAGGGCGGTCCAGGCGAGGGCGGCGTAGACGACGGTACGGCCGACCGAGGCGACCCGTTCGAAGGTACGCTCGGCGCCGGTCTCGGACCGGTGTCCGACGGCGGCGAGCAGCGCCTGCCACACCGCCATCGCGGCGAGCCCGATCACCACGACGATCAGGACGAACCGGCCAAGCGGCTGACCGGCCAGGGTCTGGAACGCGCCGGACTGGCTGGTTTCGCCGGGCTGGTGCCCGATCACGAGCTGGATCGCCAGCCACGCGACCGCGAGGTGCAGCAGCCCGTACCCGACGAACCCGACCCGGGTGAGGATTTCCAGCGGCCGGCTCGTCGCGACCCGGGTAGCTTCGCGGCGGGCGTTGTTGGCAACGGTCATGCCCGCTGTTTGCCCGGCCGGCCCGGCAGTCCAAACCCGCCGGGTGTGGACCGGCACGGAATCGGGTAAGTGGTCGCGTGACCACCACCCCGGTACGACCCCGGCCCGCGCTCGCTCCGCAACTGGTACACCGGCCGGAGCTGCTGCGCATCCTCGCGATCACGGTCGGTGCGCTGGTGTTCGGGATACTGCTCGTACTCGTGCGGGTGCAGTGGGTACCGCTGGAGTCGGTGGACCAGGGGCTGGCCGCGGACCTCAACCGGGTGGTCTCCGGCGACCTGACACTGGTACGCACCATGGGGTTCCTCAGCCGGGTCGGCAGCACCGCGGTGCTGACCTGGCTGGTCGTCATCGCCACCGTGCTGTTGCTGGTCCGCCGCCGGTACCGGCTGGCCGGCTACCTGCCGGTGACCGGGATCGGCGCGCTGATCCTGGATCCGGCGGTCAAGGCCGCCGTCGGCCGGCTGCGTCCGGTCGTCACGCACCCGGTGGCGCCCGGCGCCGGGTTCAGCTTCCCGAGTGGGCACGCGCTGGGTTCCAGCGTGGTGTACGGGGCGCTGCTGCTCGTGTTCGCGCCGGCGCTGACCCGCCGGTGGCGTACCCCGGTGATCGCCCTGGTCGGGCTCCTCGTCGTGGCGATCGGGTTCAGCCGGCTGGCGCTGGGCGTGCACTTCCTCTCCGACGTGCTGGGCGCCTGGGCGTTGGGCATCGTGTGGCTCGGGATCACCGCGTACGCCTTCGAGGTGTGGCGGCTGCGGACCGGCCACCGGGCGACCGAGCCGGTCGCCGAGGGTCTGGAGCCGGAGGCCGCCGACGACCTGCGCCTGACCCGGCCGGTGGTACGTCCCGCGGAGGTACCGGGCCGGTGGGCCGTCCCGGGCGGGATCGTGGCGTGGGTACTCGTCTTCGGCGTCCTGTACGCCATCGGTACGCCCCTGGCGCACTACCAGAAGGGCAACGGCGACATCCTCGGCGACCACGCCGTCCCGCACTGGTTCGCCGCGCACCGTACCCCGGGGCTGACCCGGATCGCGTTGCTGGGCGGGCAGGCCGGCAACACCCACCTGATCCTCGCCGCCGGACTCGTCGGCGGAGCGCTCGCGCTGGCCGCGATCCGGCTCTGGCGCCCGGTGGTGTTCCTCGTTCTGACGATGCTCGGCGAGCTCAGCCTGTTCCTGGCGGTACAGGCGCTGACCGACCGGCCCCGGCCGGACGTACCAAAGATCGACGTGCAGGTACCCACGTCCAGTTTCCCGTCCGGGCACGTGGCGGCGACCCTCTGCCTGTACGCCGGCTTCGTGATCCTGGCCTGGCCGCGGACCCGCGCGTGGTGGCGCTGGGCACTGGTCGCGTTGGCGGTGTTGATGCCGTTGTGGGTCGCGCTGTCCCGGCTGTACCAGGGTGAGCACCACCCGACCGACATCCTGGCCAGCGTCCTGCTCGCGGCCGGCTGGCTGACCGCGATGGTCTACCTGATCCGGCCGAACTCCGACGTGGCGTCCCGCTCCGTTCAGGGACGGTGACCGGCCTGCCGCCGGGCGGAAACCGTGGCAAATATTTTATGACCCCCGATCGGTACCGCATCCGACCTGCTTGTGCACGTAGACAACCGTTTGCAGAAGTTGCAGTCCGGCACCCGGCCGTCCCCAGGCGCCCGCCGATCTTCCGTGGCATTGAACTTCCTCGATCACAGGGGTAGAACGTCGCAAAGAGCACTGCCGATGTGGAGGTTTGCATGAGAGGGCGGATCAAAGGACTCGCGGTGGTATCCAGCGCCGCGTTACTGCTGGCGGGAGGGGTGACCACCGCCGTCGTGGCGAATGCGGCGACAGCTCCCGTACTGCTGTCCCGAGGCAAGCCGGTCACGGCATCGTCGACGGGTGGGACCCAGTTCGCCGCGAAGAACGCGGTGGACGGAAACTCGGCCACCCGGTGGGCGAGCGCGGCGGGCAAGGACCCGTCCTGGATCTACGTGGACCTGGGCGCGACGGCGCACATCACCCGGGTGCGGTTGCAGTGGGACAAGTCCTGTGCGGTGTCGTACCGCATCGAGACGTCCGCCGACCACGCGACCTGGACCTCGATCTTCAGTACCACCAAGGGCAAGGGCGGGGTCGAGGACCTGACCACGCTGTCGGGCACCGGCCGGTACGTGCGGATGTTCGGCATCAAGCGGTGCCGCGCGGAC
>VAXX01000375.1 GCA_005885115.1 Actinomycetota bacterium
CGAACGACCAACCGAGCAGCCAGATGTCGGGCAGCTCGGCGAACTCGGCGTACTCGATGGCGGCGGCCACGTCGAAGCGCTCCCCCGCCCCGCCGTCGAAGCTGCCCTCGCTGGTGCCGCGCAGGCTGCCCGTACCCCTCGTGTTGAATCTCAGCACCGCGAGCCCGGCCAGCGCCGGCAGCCGCCACGCGGCCTTGCGGAACACGTGGCTGTCCATCATCCCGCCGTGCGTGGGCAGCGGATGCAGGCAGATCAGCGTGGCCACCGGGTCGCGGTCGGCCGGCCGCGCCAGCTCGCCGACCAGCGTCAGCCCGTCGGCGGTGTGCAGCTCGATGTCCTCCCGGCGGGCCGGCAGGATCGAGTTGGCGCGGATGGGGCTCATGATCTTCTAACGGTATCGCGGAGTCGGCGTGCGGCGGTCGCGGGCCTGCCAGCAGCCGGTATGCCAGTGCCGGCGGTCGGTCAGGTCGCCGCGCCCGTCGACCGGCCAGGCGACCAGATGCTCGACGCCGGGCCGGATCTCGTGGTCGCAGCCCGGGCAGCGGTACGTCTTCCCACTGGCGGACACCTTGCGTACCAGCCATTCCCCGTCCGGATGCGCCTGGACGGCTTCGACACCTCGGCGTACCCGGTCACGGTCGACCGGCGATTCCGCGTCACGGCGGCGATAGTTCCGGCGGGGGCTCACATGGTCAACGGTAGTCGCGGAACCCGCGGCCGACCTTGCGGCCCAGGTACCCGGCGGTGACCAGGTGTTCCAGCAGCGGGGCGGGCGCGAAGCCGGGCTCGCGCAGCTCCAGGTACAGCTCCCGCTGGATGGCCAGGGCCACGTCCAGCCCGACGACATCGAGTAACTCGAACGGGCCCATCGGGTATCCGCAGCCGAGCTTCATCGCGTGGTCGATGTCATCGGCGCTGGCGTAGCTGGCCTCGAGCATCTTCACGGCGTCGTTGAGGTACGGGAACAGCAGCGCGTTGACCACGAACCCGGCCCGGTCCGCGCACACCACGGGGTGCTTGCCGACCGCGGCGCACAGCGCGGTCGCCGTGGCCAGAGCTTCCGGCGAGGTACGGATGGTGCGGACCACCTCGACCAGGCCCATTACCGGGGCGGGGTTGAAGAAGTGCAGCCCGAGTACGTCGGCGGGGCGCTCGGTGGCCATCGCGCACTCGATGACCGGCAGCGACGATGTCGTGGTGGCCAGGAGTACGCCCGGCTTGCAGATCTCGTCGAACGAGGCGAACAGCGCCTTCTTGACGCTCAGCTCCTCCACGACCGCCTCGACCACGAGATCGACATCGGCAAGTTCGTCGATGCTCGTGGACCAGCGGACCCGGCCCAGCGCCGCGTCCCGGTCAGCCTCGGTCAGCTTGCCCTTGACCACGGCCTTGGCCAGCGAGGCGGCCAGCTTCTCCCGCGCGGCCGCGGACTTCTCCACGCCCCGGGTGACCGAGACGACCGGGTACCCGGCCTTGGCGAAGACCTCGACGATGCCGGTGGCCATGGTGACGGAGCCGACGACGCCGACGGTGGTGATGCCGGCCGGCTCGGCTTCGCTCACCCGCGGTACGGCATCGACGACCTTCGGGGAGCCGGGGCGCTCGTACGTGTAGAAACCGCGGCCGGTCTTGCGACCGAGCAGGCCGGCGGTGACCATCTGCTTGATCAGCGGCGCCGGTGCGTGGCGCCGGTCCCGGCCACCGCGCCGGTACATGGTGTCGAGGATCTCGTACGCGGTGTCCAGACCGATGAGGTCCATCAGCGCGAGCGGTCCCATCGGCAGGCCACAACCCAGGCGCATGGCGGCGTCGATGTCCTCGCGGCTGACGTACCTGGCCTCGTACATGCTCACGGCGTGGTTGAGGTAGCCGAACAGCAGACCGTTGGCGATGAACCCGGCCCGGTCGTTGATGGTCACGTCGACCTTGTCCAGCCGGGCGCACAGCGCCTCGGCGTCGGATACCAGCTCGTCGGCGGTGACGACGGTCTTCACCACCTCGACCAGCTTCATCACCGGCGCCGGGTTGAAGAAGTGCATCCCGATGACGTGGTTGGGCCGGCCGGTGGCGACCGAGATCTCGGTCACCGACAGGGAACTGGTGTTGGTGGCCAGGATCGCGTCCGGGTGGCAGACCCGGTCCAGCTCGGCGAAGATCTGCCGCTTGAGGTCGAGCTGCTCGGGTACCGCCTCGACGACCAGATCGACCTCGGCCAGGTCGGCCATCGCGGTCGTC
>VAXX01000376.1 GCA_005885115.1 Actinomycetota bacterium
AGCAGCCAGGGCGTACCCACCAGAAGCAGGACGAGCGGCAACCCGCCGCCGGCGGCCAGCGCGAGTCCCCGTACCGCCGCCATCCGGGCCAGCGCCCGCTCGGCCGCCGCCTGCGCGTCGACCGCCCGCCCGATCCGGCCGGCCGTCGCGGCCTCGGCGCCGCACGCGGCGACGTCACGCAACCCGTGCACCGCCTGCCCGGTGGCCTCCGCGAGGCGCTCGCCGCACAGCAGGTAGCGGCGCTGGCGTTCGAGCATCGCGGGCAGCGCGGCGAGGAACAGCCCCAGGCCCACCAGGACCGGTGGCAGCACCAGCAGCGCCACGACCGGCGCCAACGACACCAGGCCCAGGCCCGCGCCGGCCAGCGCGAACGCGAACCCGCGCACGGTGATCAGCAGGCCGGCGAGGGTGTCGCGGACCGTCTCGACCTGTCCGGTCAGCCGGGCGACCGCGCCGGTGTCGGCCGGACCCGGGCCGGTCGCCGCCCGGCCCAGCGCGGTGGACGCCACGTGCCGGAGCAGGTCGTCGCGCAGCGGCTCGACCACGGCGGCCAGCGACCGGTACACCCGGGCGGTGCCGTACGCGCCGGTCACCACCGCCCCGGCCAACAGCGCCAGCCAGGCCAGGCCGGTCGCCGGCCGGCCGGCGGCGAAGCCGTCGTCCACCGCGCGGGCGATCGCGTAGCCGGACAGCAGCGTGGGCAGCGCCTCCGGCAACGACCAGAACCCCAGCCAGGCCAGCGGTCGCGGCCGGCGGGCCAGCGCGGCCACCGCGAGGCGCAGGGTCCGCCGGCCGGTCACGGTTCGTCCCGGGCCTGGAACAGGCCGCGGTACGCCGGGTCGGTCCACAACTGGCCGTGTGGCCCGACGCCGCGCACGCGGCCGGCCTCCAGCCAGGCGACCAGGTCGGCCCGGGCGGCGGTACCGGCCCGGTGTGTCACCACCAGTCGGGTACGCCGGTCGGTGCCGGTCAACACCTGGCTGACCCGGTACTCGGTCACCGTGTCCAGGCTGGACGTGGCGTCGTCGAGGACCAGTACCCGCTCGGCGCGCAGTGCCCGGGCCAGCCCGAGCCGTTGCCGTTCCCCGCCCGACAGCGGGGTGTCGGCGAGCCGGCTGCCGTACCCGTCCGGCAGCCGCTGCACCACGTGCGCCACGTACGCCGCGGACGCGGCCCGGTGTACGGCGGCGGGGTCGCCCGGTCCGCCGAGCCCGATGGCCTCGCCGACGGTGTCCCCGACGAGTACGGGCTGCGCGAAGGCGTACCCGATCGCCTGCCGCAGTTCGCCGGGCCGCAGCTCGGCCAGCGGTACCCCGTCCAGGAGCACCGCGCCGGCATCGGGCTCGACCAGCCCGCCGGCTACGGCGGCGAGGGTGGACTTGCCGGCGCCGGACGGCCCGACGACCGCGACCGTGGCCCCGGCCGGCAGGACGAGGTCGATCCCGGCGAGTACCGCGTCCCCGCCCCGGCGTACGGTCACCGACCGCAGCTCCAGCCGGCCGGGTCCGGCCGGCAGGGCGAGCTCCCCGTCCCGGCGGACCGGCGCGTCGAGCACCTCGGCGGTACGCCGGCTGCCGGCCCGTCCCCGGGCCAGCCCGCCGAGGCCGGTGACGGCGGCGCCGAGCCCGGCGCCGAGGGTGGCGTACTGCAGGGCGGCGAGCAGGTCGCCGGGGCTCAGCCGGCCGGCCGACAGGGCGATCCCGCCGACGGCGAGGACGGCGAGCTGGGTCAGCGGGGCGAGCTCCGGCAGCGGTTGGAGGATCCGGTGCAGTTCCCGGTCGACGGTACCGGCGACGCCGATGGTCCGGGCCCCGGTGAGCGCCTCGACCAGCCGGGCGGCGATGTCGCTCTGCACCGTCTGGTACCGGGTGGTGACCTCGGCCAGGTCGGTGACGTACGAGCGGACCAGGACGGCGAGGACGGCCAGCCCGACGAGGAAGGTCAGGGCCAGCCACTGGTCGATGAGGGCGAGGGCGACGACGCTGCCCACCGAGGGTACGAGCACGGTCGCGGCCGCCACGACCGCCGGACCCGCCTTCCCGGCGTCGCCGACCTGCGCGACGGTACGGCTGACGAGGTCCCCGGTCCGGAACCGCTCGGCGGCCCGCAGGTCGAGGAACAGCACGTGCCGTACCACGGCATGGCGCAGCCGCGCGGTGGCCCGGGCGCTCGCCGATCCCGCCGCGAGGTCGGCCAGGGCATCGGTACCGGCCAGGGCGGCGATCAGCGAGACCGAGCCGGCCAGCCACCGCAGCGGTCCGGAGTGGCGCAGCGCGGCGTCGACCGTACCCCCCAGGACCGCGGGCAGCAGCAGCTCGGCGCCGACGCCGACCAGCGTGGCGGTGGCCAGGACCGCCACCCACGGGCCGCCCAGCCGGACCGCCCGCGCCAGCAGCCTGTCCCCCGGGTCCATGCACACCCCCTCGGCCCGGGCCGGCGCAGTGCCGGCCCGGGCCCTGATGTTTCGAGAGGTCGGTCAGAAGCAGTCGATCACGCTGAGCGAGCTCTTGCCGCCGCAGCCGGTGACGGACAGGTTGCTCCCACGCCCACCTCCGCGGGTCGCGTCAGCGGCCAGCTCCATCGCTTGCAGGTCCAGCAGTGCCATCGGGTGACACCTCCTCCCTAGTCTCGTTCGGATTCGTTTCCCCACCGCGGTTGTCGGGGACATCTGCGGGGTCGACCGGCGCGAGGAAGGGCAGGTCGACCGGTTCGTGGTGCAGGGCGGCGCCGAGGCTGAGCAGGACCCCGGCGGTACCGGTGGCCAGGTCCATGGACAGCCGCAGCAGTTGCTCGCCCGGGAAGGCCAGGTGGCCGCGGTACGGCACGCCGTGCCAGGCGAGCCGGTGGATCTGGGCGGCCAGCTCGGCGCGGGCCGCGGGGTGCCGGCGGGCCCGGTCGGCGAGGTAGTAGATGATGCCGGCGCGCCCGGCGGACAGCCCGGACTGGGCGTAGAAGGCGGCGGTCGCGGCGCGGTGGATGGCCGTACTGGCGTCCGCGAACTCCTCGTCGGCGTGGTGGGCCAGGTAGCGGTCGAGCACCAGGCCGATCCCGACACTGCCCTTGGCGAGGTACGGCATGGTCCGCCAGCCCTCGTTGACGTGCAACTGCCCGTCGTCGCGGCGCACGCAGCGGCGCAGGTCCTGACGCAGCGCGACGGCGGCGAGGTCGAGCCGGGACGGGTCACCGGTACGGGCGTACTCGTGCAGGAACAGCAGGGCCGGACCGGACGAGCCGTACAGCAGCCCGGCGTACGGGTACTCCTCCCCGCTGACCTCCGGTACCGAGGTCACGTCCCCGAGCCGCTCCGCCACCAGATCCACGGCCCGCGACGCCTGCTCGGCCAGGGCCGGATCGTCGGTCACGTCGGCGAAGTACCGCAGGTTCAGCGCGATGCCCGACAGCCCGCCGAACAGGTCCAGCCCGTACCGGTCCCACTTCTGGTCCAGGCTGATGTCCAGCACCTTGCGCGCCTCCTCGGCGCGGCCGAGCCGGTGCAGGACGTACGCCATGCCGTGCAGCCCGTCGTAGAAGCCGCAGCGGGCGCCGGAGTCCGGTCGCGGCGCCCGCCGGGCGAACCACTCCTCGTGCTCCGGGTACCGCCCGGCCCCGGTGACGGCGAGGGTGTACAGGACGCCGGCCGCGCCGTACGCGAGGTTGAGCCCGCCGCCGACCGCGAACTGCTCGATGTCACCGGGGAACAGCCGGTCCGACCGGTCCGGGGTGGCGCTGGCCAGGATCGCGCCGGCGAGCGCCGCCCGGGTGGCGGGCCAGTCCCCGATCTCGGTGGCGCGCGGGGGTGCCGGGCGGGAGCCGTTGATAACGCTCACCGCCTCGTCAAGGAAGCCGGGGGGCAGCTCGAAGTGTTCGGCGATGACGTCGGCGTAGTGCCGCGCCTTGCCGGGGGCGAACCGCAGCACGGCGGTCAGCGGCAGGAACATCGCCAGCCGCAGGCAGGCCAGGGCGTACCGGTCGATGTCGTATCCGGTGCGGTCGCGCGGCGCGGCGAACGCCTGGTCGCCCAGGCCGCGCGGGGTCGGGTCGCCGATGTCCGTGGCGATCTCGTAGTCCACCAGGACCACCCGGTCGTCCGGGCGGACCAGCACGTTGAGCAGGTGCAGGTCGGTGTAGACGATGCCGGCGGGTACCGCTCGACCCGGAGCTGGTTCAACGAGCGCGCGTCCACGTACTCGATGGCCAGGAACTGGTGCTCGCCCAGCTCGAACCGCTCGTGCACCCGGGGCACCTGCGGGATACCGGCCAGCCGGGTCAGCACCTCGTGCTCGCGGGACAGGCGGGTCACCGCGTCCGCGCCGTTGCCGTCCAGCCCGGCGTACGGGCGGGCCTCCTTCAGTACCACCCGCTGCCCGGTCCGGGTGTCCACGCCGGTGTAGAGCCCGCCGCCGTTGGAGAAGTGGATGACCGACTCGATCCGGTACGGCAGCCCGGCGACCGTGGTCGCGTTGCGCGCGGCCAGGTCCGGCGCGAGGAACCCGGGCAGGCTGATCCAGTCCGGGATCGCGAACACCGGTCCGCGCGGGTCGGGTACGAGCGTGCCGGTGGCGTCGGCGATCGCCGGGGTCACCTTGCCGTTGACGATGCAGTACCGCTCGGCGAAGGCGCCGTACCGCACGTACAGCGGGCCGGCCCCGACCCGCAGGTCGCTGAGGATGTACGGGCCGGGCTCGCCGGCGAGCTGCGCGCCGAGCTCGGTACAGACGACCTCGAGCTGGGCCTCGTCCAACGGATAGATCGTGACGAATTTGCCGCTGCCCCGGCGCGGGGCGTACTTCGCGTTGCGCATCAGCAGCGCCCGGCGGCTGTGGATGAACTTGAAGGACAGCCCGCGGGGTACGCAGTACTCGAAGACCCGGTCGAGGATCCGCTCGGCGTTGTCCAGCGTCGCGGATACGTGGATCTTCCAGCCCTGGGCCGGGAGGGTCAGCTCGGCCGGCGCGTACACCAGCCAGTCGTCCAGCGGCTCCCGGGTCCAGCCGGCCGGCACCGGACGGCGCGCGGCGGGGAACTGCGAGTCAGCGGTACGGGCACTGGTGACCGAGTCGTAGAACAGTGGGTCGACTGCGCAGAAGGCCTCGTACTGCCTGCTCACCGCTACCTCCCGACCCGTCCCTGACTGCTAGACCAAGTCTGTGGGGCGGTCGGGAAAAGTTACAGTGAGCGATGTCATCTGTACGTGATGAGATCCGTACCGGTCAATTGATGACGATTCTCATGTTTAGCTGCGCCAAGATTGGTGATGGAGTGGCGCTACTCGCCGGGTCGGTCCTCGGTGGTCCAGACCTCCGGCTCGACCGTCCCGGAGTCGGTCACGATCTCGTCGGCGCCGCCCCGGCAGCCCGCCGCGACGCTGCGGTACACCGGCACCGTCTCGCGGATCCCGACCACCGTCAGTACCCGCAGCAGGAACGGCGTCGGCGCGGCCAGCCGCAGGTAGCCGCCCGCCCGGGTGGCCCGGTGGTAGCCGACCACGAGCGCGGACAGCCCGGTCGAGTCGCAGAAGTGCACGCCGGCCAGGTCCACGACGATCCGGCTCACGTCACGCTGGTGCAGGTCCTCCAGCGCGTCGACCAGCGCCGTGGCGGTGTCGATGTCCAGTTGCCCGTGCAGGCTCAGGATGGTCGTGTCGCTGGTCCGATCGTGTCCGATCCGGACATCCATGACGGCAGACCCTTCGCAATGGCTGAGCCGACTGACCGTTACCGAAGGTAGCGGAACGTTGGGGTACGAGGGGCCAACGTGTCGGGTGGACGAGGGTCAGCCGTTCGGCCAGCACCGGCCCACCCGCCCGGCCCCCGGCGCGGCCCGCTCGCGATCGTTTGGAGGTATGGCGCATGTCCCACCCCGAGCAGCCCTTCGCCCCCCGGGAGGACGCCTCGCGGCCGAGCTTCGAGCTGGCCCTGCGCGGCTACGACAAACGGCAGGTCGACCGGTACGTCGCGCAGGCCGAAGGCGACCTCGGCGCGCTGGCGGACGAACGGGACCGGGCGTTCGGCCAGATCCAGAAGCTGGGCGGGCAGCTCCAGCGGCTCCAGGCCGAGGTGACCGAGCTGCGCCAGCGGCCCGCGCGGGTGGACCGGGCGTCCTTCCGCCACCTGGGCCCGATGGTCGACCAGATCCTCGCCCTGGCCGAGAAGCAGGCCGAGGCGATCACCAACACCACCGCGCAGCACGTCGCGGGCCACCAGGCCGAGGCGGAGAAGGTGCTCGCCGACGCCCAGGAGCAGGCCGCCCAGGTCCGCGCGGAGCTCGAGGCGGAGCTGGCCGCGCGGCGTACCGAGGCGGAGAAGGCGGACGAGGAGCGGCGCGCGGCGGTGCAGGCGGAGCTGGCCGAGATCCGCGAGCAGGCCGAGCGGCTGCGCGCCGAGGGTCAGGCCGCGCACGAACAGGCCGAGCAGGAGGCGAAGCGGATCAACGAGCAGAGTGCCCAGGTGATCGAGCAGACCAAGGCCGAGTCCGCGGCGCTGCTGGAGGCGGCCCGGGCCCAGACGCAGCAGGAGCTGGCCCAGCGGCGGGCCACCGCGGAGCGGGAGATCGGCGAGCGGCGGGCCGCGGCCGAGCGGGAACTGGCCCGCCAACGTACCCTCGCCGACCAGAAGACCGCGGCGCTGCACGCGGAGGCGCAGCAGCACTCCACGGAGGTACGCCGGCGGGTCGAGGAACAGGCCGCCAGCCACCAGGAGCAGCTCACCGCCGTCCAGCAGGAGATCGAGGCCCGGCAGCAGGACCTGACCCGGCTGCGGGCGGACGTGGACGGCGCGGCCCAGCGGCTGGCCCAGTTGCGCCAGGACGGGGCCACCGCGGACAGCGACCTCGCCCAGTTGCGGCAGCGCCTCGGCGAGGCCCGCCGCGACCTCACCGGCGAGCTCAAGCGGCTGGACGAGGCCAGGCGGGCGGCCGACTCGGCCGAACGCCACGCCAAGGAGGTACGGGCCCGGGTCCAGCGCGAGGCCAAGCGGGTCGCCGACCTGGCCGCGGCCGCGGTCATGGCGGCCGCCGCCGGCGGGGCCGACACCGGCGAGTACAAGGTGGTACCCGGGCCGTCCGCCAACGGCGGCTCGCCGGCACCGGCCGCCACCGACGCCGAATAGCCGCCTGGCCCGCATCCTGGGACGGTTGTCGACCAAGTAACCCGGGAAAGTAGACGAAGCCCGGGACGTCGGTGACACTCGACGGATGGATCCGATCCTGGCGCTGGCCGGCCTCGGGGTCGGCATCGTGGTCGGCCTGACCGGTATGGGCGGCGGCGCGCTGATGACGCCGATCCTCGTGCTGGTCTTCGGTATCCCGCCGGTCGCGGCGGTGTCCAGCGACCTGGCGGCGAGCGCGGTGATGAAGCCGTTCGGTGGGCTCGTCCACGCCCGGCGCGGCACCGTGCTCTGGCCGGTGGTCGGCTGGCTGTGCGTGGGGAGCGTACCGAGCGCGTTCCTGGGGGTACTCCTGCTGCGCCTGATCGGTAGTGACGCGACCGTGCAGCGGGTGATCCAGGTGGCGCTGGCCGTGGCGCTGCTGCTGGCGGCCGGCGGGCTGGTGGCCAAGGCCTACCGCGGCCGCCGGGACCGCGCTGGCGACAAAGAGCCGGCGGCGGTACGGGTCCGGCCGCTGCCCACCGCCCTGCTGGGCGCCGCCGGTGGGCTGGTCGTCGGCCTCACCTCGGTCGGCTCCGGCTCGCTGATCATCGTCGTGCTGCTGATGCTGTACTTCTTCGGCGACCTGCACCTGGACATCGCCGCGGCCGTGCTGATCGGTTCGATTCCGGGGGTACTCATCGGGGCCCGGCTGTCCTCGCGCGCCCCCAACGCCGTGGTCCGGGCCGCCCTCGTGGTCGTCCTCGTGGCCAGCGCGCTGAAACTGTTCGGACTGTCCAACCTGGTCGTCGCCGGCACGGCCGGTGCCGTGGCGCTCGCGGCCGTCGTGTTGACCCTGCGCGGGCGGGTGGCCCGGCCGGTACCGGTCGCGGTCGAGGACCCCGCGCTGAATTGACGTACCCGCAACCGATCCCCGGGTGCGACGATCGGTGCCATGCGGGTACTCGTGGTGGGCGGATCAGGGTACGTGGCCGGCCTGTTCCTTCCGGCGCTCGCCGCGCGGCACCCGACCCGGATCCTGGACCGCCGCCCGCCACCGGACGGTCCAGCCGAGGTCGAGTACCTGGCCGGCGACGCCACCGACCACGCCGACCTGCGCCGGGCCAGCGCCGGGATGGACACGGTGGTGCACTGCGCGATGGGCAGCACGGCGTGGCGAACCCCGGCGGGAGCCGCCGACGCCTTCGACGTCAACGTCAAGTCGGTGCACCTGACCCTGCTCGCCGCGCGGAGCAACGGAGTACCGCACGCGGTGTACATCAGCTCGATGTCGGTGTACCGGCGGCTGACCGCGCGGCGGCTCGACGAGTCCGTACCGCCCGACGCCACCGACCTGTACGGGCTGACCAAACGCCTCGGCGAGCAGGTGTGCCAGGCCGCCACCGTACGCTGGGGAATGTCGGTCAACATCCTGCGGCTGGCCTGGCCGACGCCGGACGGGATGTGGCCGGCGTGGGCACCGGACGGGCAACCGGTCCGGCGCCGCGCCGCGGGCGGCTCCCCCATCGACGCGACCGCCGCCAGCGACCTGTCCAGCGCGGTCCTCGCCGCCCTGGCGCACCGGGACGGCTGCCAGATCTTCACGATCAGCGGGGACCGGTCGGCCGGGCTGTGGAGCACCGCCAAGGCCGGCGAGGTACTGGGTTGGGGGCCGACCTTCCCGCGGCCGGCCCCCGAAACGCCCTGACCTATCGCAGACCGATGTTCACGTAGTAGGTCTGCCCGTCGTCCAGGGTCACCCCGACCCGCCAGTAGTTGCCGCCGGTACCGGTCTTCCAGTTGTAGATGTACTGGCTGCCGTCCCACCGGTACGTGGTACCGGTGTCGCCCAGGTCGGTGTACGCCGACTCGTCCACCGGCATGCTCATCGAGCTGCCCTTGGCCGGGGTCGGCCAGCCGGGCAGGGTGTTCGCCTGGACCACCGTGCCGTCGCTGCGCTTGAGCACGAACTTGGCCGGGACCGTGCTGCCCGCCTTGAAGATGCTGATCGACTGACCGACCTGGTGGGCGGTGTCGTTGACCGGCTGGAGGAACCCGTCCCACCGGTACACCACCCGGTAGCTACCGGTCCGGGTCGCCGTGTTGCCGGCCCTGTCGGTCGCCGTCGCGGTGTACGTGAACGTGCCGACCCCGTTGGCCCTGCCGCCGCTGACCGTCACCGTGCACGAGCCGACACCGGAGAAGCTGTCACTGGCCGTACAGGTGGCGGCCGGGACGGCGCCGAGGGTGTAGAAGCCGTTGTCCACGTTGACCCCGGTGATCGTCGGCTTCTCCTGGTCGATGGCGATCCCGCCGACCGTGGCCGAAGCCGTGTTGCCCGCGTTG
>VAXX01000377.1 GCA_005885115.1 Actinomycetota bacterium
CCGCGCGGGAACGCCATCGCGGCCGGGTCGCCCTCGCGCGCCGCCCGGTCGATCGGCGGCCCGCCCGGGAAGGGCAGCCCGAGCAGCCGGGCCACCTTGTCGAACGCCTCCCCCGCCGCATCGTCGATGGTCGATCCCAGCGGGGTCACGCCCCGGGCCAGCTCCTCGACCAGTAACAGCGACGAGTGCCCACCGGAGACGAGCAGGGCGATCGCCGGTTCGGGCAGTGGCCCGTGTTCCAGGGTGTCCACGGCCACGTGCGCGGCGAGGTGGTTCACGCCATACAGCGG
The DNA here is from genome assembly GCA_005885115.1 of Actinomycetota bacterium. Lineage (GTDB taxonomy): Bacteria > Actinomycetota > Actinomycetes > Mycobacteriales > Micromonosporaceae > AC-43. The sequence goes on from VAXX01000377.1 coordinate 291, forward strand.
CTTCTCGGTGGCCAGGGCGTACCCCTTGGCGGCGGCGACCCCGACCAGCAACGCGCCGGCCAGGCCCGGGCCGTCGGTCACCGCGATGGCGTCCACATCCGACAGTGCGACGCCGGCGTCGGCCAGGGCCCGGTGCATCGTGGGTACGAGCGCCTCCAGGTGGGCCCGGCTGGCCACCTCCGGTACCACGCCACCGAAGCGCGCGTGTTCGTCCACACTGGACGCGATGGCGTCGGCGAGCAACGTGTGCCCGCGGACGATCCCGATCCCGGTCTCGTCGCAGGAGGTCTCGATCCCGAGTACCAGTGGCTCGTCAGGCATCGCGTCTCATCACCAGGGCGTCGGTGTTGCTGGGTTGGTAGTAGCCCCGCCGTACCCCGACGGGCTCGAAGCCGAAGCTGTCGTACAACCGTTGCGCCGTACCGTTGTCCACGGCGACCTCCAGGAGGACGCCCTGCACGCGGCGGCGGGCCGCTTCGGCGAGGAGCGCCTGCAGCAACGCCCGACCGATCCCGCGCCGCTGCCGGTCCTGGCGTACCGCGATGTTCTGCACCCAGCCCTCGTCGCCGTTGACGCTCAGCCCGGCGTACCCGATCAGCTCCTCGCCCTCCAGCGCGGCGACGTAGTGGTGGCCGCTGGCGAGCTCGTTCCAGAACATGGCGGCCGACCAGCGTTCGGCGCCGAACAGGTCGGCTTCGATCGGTTCCAGCGCCTGGATGTGCCACCACCGCAGCCGCTGGATGGTCACCGTGGTCACGGCAGCACCGCCTTGCGGGTACCGGGTTCCACGGCGTCGGGGCGGCGCAGGTACAGCGGGGTCAACGGTTCGGTCGGGGCCTTGTCCCGGATCCGCCCAGCGGCAAGGGCGACGAGGCCCTCGGCGGGCGGGTACCGCGGTTCGTCCCGCACCGGCACCCGTAGTACGGACGCGTAGTGCAGCGCGCCGTCGCCCACCGCGTGGTCCACCTCGACGTCGAGGCTCGCCGGCTTGTCCACGGCCGGTCCGGTCACCGGGCGCCCGTTCTCGTACACCGCCCAGTAGACCTCCTTGCGCCGGGCGTCGGTGGCGACCAGGACCCGGCCCGTCGTGGCCCAACCGATCGCGTCCAGCGTCCCGACCCCGTACGCGGGGATCGCCAGCGAGTCGGCGAGCGCGGCGGCCGTCACGAGCCCGACGCGCAGCCCGGTGAAGGGACCGGGCCCGACCCCGGCGACGACGGCACCCAGCTCCCGGGGCCGTACCCCGGACTCCTGGAGTACCGCCTCGATCGCCGGCGCCAGCAGCTCGCCGTGCGCCCGCGCGTCGACGGTGACCCGGCGGGCGAGCAGGCGGGCGTCCGCGTCGGTCACCTCCGCCAGGGCGGCCGTGATCGCCGGAGTCGCCGAGTCCACCACCACGATGAGCACGTATGCACCCTAATATTCCCGGGAGTCCGGGGTACCGGATGGGTCACCATGAAGGATGCTGGTCGACCACTATCCGCTGCTGGGGCTGCGACTCACCACGGAGGCCGGTAGCCGCGCACCTCCAGGTACGCGTCGGCGAGCTGCTCGACGAGTCCACCGCCCCACTCCACCACGGTCACCGAGTCCTCGACCGAGGCGTCCAGGTCCAGGTCGTCGACCTCCAGGGCGCTGCCCAGCCGGTACGCGTCGACGTGCACGAACGGCAGCCGCCCGCCCCGGTGTACCCGGGCGATGACGAACGTCGGCGAGGTCACCTCGCCCGGTACCCCGAGCCCGGCCCCGATCCCCTGCGCCAGCGCGGTTTTCCCGGCGCCCAGCGGCCCGGTCAGCAGGACGAGGTCCCCGGCGCGCAGCACCGAGCCGAGGGTACGGCCGAACGCGCGGGTGTCGTCCACAGTGGACAGTCGTACCATCAGTCGATCTGCTCCAGGAAGTCCAGCAGCGCCGCGTTGACGATGTCGGGGCGCTCCAGCAGGGCCACGTGGCCGGCGCCGGGCACCGCGACGAACTCCGCGTCCGGCAGTATCCGGCAGATCTCGGCGGAGTGCTCAAGCGGGGTCAGCTTGTCGTCCTCGCCGCAGATCACCAACGCCTTCACCAGCTTCAGCGCCTCCAGCGCCGGGTACCGCGCGTGCGTGTAGATGGTCCGAAGGTACCGGGTCACCACCTCGGTGCTGGTCCGCGCGTTCATCAGCTCCACATAGGACACCAGGGCCGGGCTCGGTTTGTCGGTGCCGAACCCGTACCGGCGGGTCAGCAGCCAGGCCAGGTCCGTGGAGGCGCGCCGGATGCTGTCCACCACGCCGGAGGTCAGCTTGCCGCCGCCGATGATGACCGGCATCAACGGTTTGGAGAAGCGGGACAGGAAGTCGGGCATACCGAGGTTCACCTCGTCCAGCTTGCCGGCCGAGGTGGAGCTGAGGACCACACCCTGGATGCGCTCGCCGAACAGGTCCGGGTACAACTCGGCGAGCGCCATGATGGTCATCCCGCCCATCGAGTGTCCGATGAGGACCAGCGGACCCTCCGGCGCCGTCTCGTCGATGACCCGCTTGAGCGCGCCGCCCAACGACTCCAGGGTGTACTCGCCGTGCTCCAACCGGCCGGACCGGCCGTGCCCGGGCTGGTCGTAGAACACCATCCGGTAGTCGCCGCGGCGGGACAACGCGGTGCG
>VAXX01000378.1 GCA_005885115.1 Actinomycetota bacterium
ACACCATCGTGCGGCTCGCCGCCACGCGTACCCTCATCCAACTCGGTCCCGACGGTGAGGTGCACGACCACCTGCTGGACCGGGTCCGCGACGACCCCGACCCGAAGGTGATCCGCGAGGCCGCGCGGGCGCTGATCGCCTGGCCCACGCACCGCCCGGCGGTGCACGCGGCGCTGCGCACGCGCGCCCACCGCGACGGCTACGCCGGGGTGCGGCTGGCCGCGATCGACCTGCTGGTCCGCTCCGCCGGCACCGACCCGATGCTGGCCGCCCTGTGCGTCGAACTGGCCGGCAAGGACCCGGACCCGGCGGTGTTCCGGGCCGCGGTGCTGGCGCTGGTGGAGCGGTTCGGCGGCGGCGCGGCCGTCGAGCAACTGCTGATGGACCGCGCCGGCAGCGACGACTGGGCGATCCGGCTGCCCGCCGTCGAGGTGCTCGCCGGCCATTTCGGGGAGGATCCACGGGTACGCGCACTGCTCATCGACTGCGCTCGAAGCGATACCGAGGTTCAGGTACGCCGGACGGCGGTGCGCGGTCTCGGTGGGGAACTCGCCGGGCATCCGGAGGTACCGGCGCTCCTGCGCGAGCTGCTCGCCGACGCCGACTGGTCGGTACGCCGTACCGCCGTCCACGCCCTCGGTCGACGCCTGGGCACCGACGAGGAGGTACGGACGCTGTTCATCGATCGGGCCGCGAACGACCCCGACCCCGAGTTCCGCCGGGCCGCCGGCCAGGCGTTGACCTGGCTCCCGGACGCCGACCCCGACCAACTCCCCGACGTCACCGCCTGACCGGTCAGTTACCGGCCAAGCAGCGCGAGGATCGCGTCGTGGTACGTCGCCTGGATCATCGGGATCGTGGCGAGGTCGATGCGTTCATCCGTGCCGTGCAAGGCTTCGTAGCCGACACCGAGCCCGGCGGTCGCGTCGATGCCAAGGCTGGCGAGGTAGTTGCCGATGTTGGACGGGCCGGCGACGCGCGGCTCCGGCCGGCGCGACAGGTGCCGTTCTGCCGCTTCGAGGAGCGCGACTCTGATCGGTGCGGAGTCTGTCAACCGGTACGCGGGCCAGCTCTCCTCGTACGCCACGGTGGCACCGCTCGCCAACCGCTGGATGAGGTCTCGCGCCTCGGCCTCGCCGAAGGCGTAGGTCAGCCGTACGTCGACATCGACGTCGCAGCGGTCCGGTACCACCGAATAGCTCTGTCCACCGTGGATCCCGGTGACGGTCAGCCGCGGCGCCAGCCCGATGGCCGGATCGGCCCCGTCCGGCTCGCGGTATCTGGTGAGTGCCGCGACGAGCTGAGCCGCCTTCTCGGCGGCGTTGTCGTATCCGGTCCACCGTGCGCTGCCGGTGTGGCCGGCCCGGCCCCGGACGGTGAGCCGGGCACGGAGGAAGCCGCGTCCGCCGACAACGAGTTGCTGGTATCCCGGATAGCCGATCATCACGCCGGCGACGTCATCGGGTGCCCCGTCGCCAGCGAAGTACGCCCGCGCGCCGCCGAAGCGACCGGTGTGCTCGTCGGCGTCCAGCAGGACGGTGAGCGTTCCGCGCAGGCCATCGCGCTGGTGCCACAGTCGTTTGGCGAGGTGCGCGAAGATGGCGACGGCCGCCTTCGAGTCGGCGCAACCACGCCCGTACAGCCAGCCGTCCTCGACTACACCGGAAGTCGGCGGGTGCCGCCAGGCGGCGGGATCGCCGAAGGGCGCGGTATCAATGCACGCGTCGAGTACGTAACGCGGACCGGGCTTGCCGCCGACCACATCGCAGACCACACCGACCGCCTCACCTTGTGCGGTCAGTACCCGTGCCGGCAGCCCATGTTCGGCGAACCAGTCGAGCATCGTGCCGAGCACCGGCAGGTACGGATCGATGCCGCCTCGGCTCGGGCTCCGGACGAGCCGCTGAACCAGGGCCACCACGCTGGCGTAGTCCTCGTCGGCCAGTTGCCGAACTCGGCTTGCAGTATTCATCGCAGAACCCGAAGGTCCTCAACGGCTTTCACGTTTTCCAGCCGGTGCTTCCCGTACAGCGCCTTTCCATGGAGGATCAGTCCCTGTACGTAGGTGTCGTCGCGGACGACCAACCCCGTGTCGAAGTTGCCGGGAGAGTTGGCGGACGGCAGAACGATAACAGCGGTCCGCTCGCTCACTATGAAAAACCGTTCGTGATCGGCCGCAAGGTCGGTGAGCATGCTCACGTATAGTCTCTTTCGGCGGGCGCCAGCGGCGGGTATTTCGTCCAACTCGACCAGCCGGAGCAGGTGGTCCTTCAAGACCTGGCTGTGCGGTGGCCCGATCAGGATCCGATAGTGGATAAGGTTGGGTTCACGCCGCAGCGCTCGTTCGATTTCCAACAAGTACGCCGGTTCCCGGGATCGGGAACCGACCGACACAATGCACTCTCGCGCCTGAGTGACTACCTCGACCATGGCGGCCGTCAGTACAGCGCCAGAGGTGACCAACT
>VAXX01000174.1 GCA_005885115.1 Actinomycetota bacterium
CGCATGCGTGCGGAAATTTTGTGTCCGAGGGGGGACTTGAACCCCCACGCCCTATGCGGGCACTAGCACCTCAAGCTAGCGCGTCTGCCATTCCGCCACTCGGACCTGCGCGTCCACTGTACCCGGCGGGCGGGCCATGGACACGGGTGTCCAGGCCGCCCGGGCGGGGCGCACGGGGCATCACTGTACACGGTGGGCAGGGGCGGGGCGTAGCGGTATCGCGGGTGGCGCAAGGGCAGGTCGGGGGGCAGCATGTACGGGGTGTCCGCACCGCATCACCTGAGCGCGGCCTGGGCCGATGCCGACGCTCTGCGCACCAAGGGTCAGCTGGCGGCCGCCCGTGACCTGCTCGAACCGGTCGCGGACGTGGCCGCGATCCGGCTGGGACCGGACGACCCGGACGTGATCGAGACGATGCGGCGGCTCGCCACGGTACACCGGGAGCTGGGCGAGCTCGCGTCGGCGCGTCGGGTGCTGGAGGAGGCGCTGGAGGGGTCGCAGCTGCGGTTGGGCGACGACGATCCGGTGGTCCTCGGTATCTCCGCGGAGCTCGGCGCGATCGCCGACGAACTGGGCAACCGGCACGAGGCGCGGCGCAACCTGAGCCGGGTCGCCCGGTACGGGCCGGCGGTGCTGGGGCCGCAGCATCCGTACGTACGGGCGGCGCACCGGTTCCTCGGCGTCGAGGCACCCGCCGCCGAGCCCGTGAACCAAGCCGAGCCCGTGAACCAGGCCGAGCCCGTGAACCAGGCCGAAACAGCCGTCGAGCCGGCGACGCCGGCGCCGATTCTGCAGGAGCCGGGGGTGTACCGGCCTGCCGAGCCCGACCGGTACGCCCCGGCGCAGCCCTGGCCCCCGGGGGAACCCGCGAGCGGGCCGGAACGCGTCGGGCGCCACCACGCACCTGAGCCGCCCGGGCCGGAACCGATCCAGGCGGCCGTACCTGAGCCGCCGCGGCTGGAGCACTCGGCGCTGCCGTGGTACCAGCAGGTCGAGCCGGAGCCGATGGACCCGTTCCCGGCGTACCAGGAATCGCGGTTCCGTGGCGACGAGGAGGAGCCGCACCGCAGCCGTACCCCCTTGATCGCTCTTGGGGTGGTCGCGCTGGCCGCCCTCGTGGCCGCGGTGGTCGTCGGCCTGGTCGTGTTCATCCGGCCGCACCCACCGGTGACCGCGGGCGGCGTCCCGGCCGCGCCCACGACTGCGGTGTCTAGTGGATCGACAGGTTCCGGCGCGGCACCAACCGATGTAAAAGTGACCGATGACGGCACATCGGTCACCCTCACGTGGACCGATCCGAGCACCGGGACTGTGCCATTCTTCATCGAGGTCGGTAAGCCCGGCGCGCAGTTGCAGCTCTACAGCACGCTGCCCCAGGGCGAGACGAGGTACCAGGTGGTGGGGCTCAACCCCAGGCTGGACTACTGCTTCAGCGTCATCGCGGTGTACGGGACGAACGTGGTCGCGCCGTCCAACCTGGTCTGCACCAAGCGCACCGGCGACTCCGCACCGTCGCCGACTCGGTAGCATCCGGTAGCACTACGGGTACCCAGGCCCCATGAGCACCCCCTATGATGGCCGTGGCTCGGGCACGAGCCGCGCAGGTCGGGGAGGTACCGAGTAGTAGGGCTGTTGCGTTGACGCGGTTGAGGAGAATCTCGCGCAGCAAGGGTGGCCTGGTCACCTTCGGCGTCGTCATCGGGCTTCTGGCCGCGCTCGGCATCACGCTGTTCGGACTCGGCACCGTCGACCACGCCCTGGCCACCTCCAACGCCAGCGCCTGGCTGTTCTCCTCGACGAAGGGCGAGGTCGCCCGGGTCAACGGGGAGACCGGCAAGGTGGACACCCGGTTCAAGGTGGTCGACGCGCAGGGGCACGTGATCCAGGTCAGCCAGAGCGACCGCTACCTGCTGCTGCGCGACCTGACCACGGGCAAGGTCAGCTCGCTCGACCTGGCCACGCTGCAGATCTCCGCGACCACCCAGACCACCGCCGGCCTGGGCGTGACGCTGGCGCTGTCCGGCGAGGCCGCGTTCATCATCGACGCGGTGCAGGGCGTCGTCCGCCAGCTCGACCCGATCGCGCTGACCCCGGTGGGCGAGCCGCTGCGGTTCCCGCCGGGCGTGCTGGGCGGCCTGTTCGACGGCGCGGGCACACTGTGGATGGCGGTACCGAGCGAGGGTACGGTCGTCGGCGTCCGTCCGGCGCCGGCGCACCCGAGCCCGGGCACGGCGGTCAACCCCGATGTCGTACGCACGGTCCCGGTCGCCGACCCGGACCACGACCTGAGCCTGTCCGGGTTGGGTGCCGGAGTGGCCGTCCTGGACTCGACCGCGCAGACCCTGACCACGGTGACCGCCGACCAGACGCACGTGCTCAAGGTGCCGCTGTCCGGCGTCGGCGCGCTGCCGGACCGGTCGGGCACCGGTGCCATCCCGGTGACCGTGGTCGACGACCGGCACGTCTACCTGGTCAGCGGTACCCACGTCGCCGACTTCACCGTGCCGGGCACCGGGTCGCTGTCCCCGGCGGTCCCCTTCGCCGGCCGGTTCTACGTGGCCGACGACCGGGCCGGCCGGGTGTACGTCCTGGACGCGAACGGATCGCTCGCCGACACGATCGCGATCCCGAGCGCCGGTGGCCAACTGGAGCTGACCGTCCGCGGCGAGCACCTGTTCATCAACGCGCCCAACTCCTCCAGCGCCCGCGTCGTGGACAACCACGGCCGGGTCAAGGTGGTCGACAAGTACGCCAACAACGTGCTCGGTGGCGACCCGCCCCCGGTGCCGCCGCCACCGCCGCCGCCGAAGGTACCGGCGGTCGGACCGCCGAGCGCGCCGGTGAAGGTCGTCGCCACCGCCGGCAACGCCAGCGTGCACCTCACCTGGGGTCCGGCCAACCCGAACGGGTCGCCGATCCTGCGCTACGTGGTCGAGGGCGACGGGCAGACCCACCAGGTCGGCGCCAACCAGCGGGCGCTGGACATCGCCGGGCTGACCAACGGGCAGCAGTACACGTTCACCGTGTACGCGGTCAACGCGAAGGGCGCCGGACCCAAGCGCGCCGCCAACCCGGTGATGCCGACCTCGGCCGTCCCCGACCCGCCGCTGACCATCTCCGCCAAGGAGAACCCCAACGGCACGGTCACCATCTCCTGGGCGGCCGCCAACGGGCTGGGCCACCCGGTCGTCCGGTACGACCTGACCCAGGTCTCGGCCGGCGCGCAGACCCCGCTGGCCAGCGCCACCGGCACCAGCTACACGGTGCCGGCCGGGCAGCTGGCATACGGGACGCAGTACGCGTTCACGGTCACCGCGATCAACGACAAGGGCACCGCGTCCAAGCCGTCCACGATCTCCAACACGGTCGTCCCGTACACGGTGCCGGGTCCGCCGCGCAACCTCCAGCCGGTACCGGTCGACGCCAAGGGCACCATCTCGGTGGCCTGGCAGCCGGCGGCCAACAACGGCCGTCCGGTCACCGGTTACCAGGTGACCGCCGGGGGCACCACGCAGACGGTGACCGGGACGTCGGTACAACTGTCCGGCTTCCCGGACAACGCGCCGGTACCGGTGAGCGTCAAGGCGGTCAACGCGGCCGGGCCGGGGCCGGCGGCCAACACCACGGCCACCACGATCGGGCCGCCGACGCTGACCGCGGGTCAGGCGAGCGCGCAGGGCTACAACGCGATCAACGTACCGTTCGCCACCAACACCCACGGCGGCGCGACCACCTGCGCGATCTCGCTCAACGGCGGTGGCGCGGCCGGCATCGGCTGCTCCGGTGGCCAGGTCGGCGGCCTGTGGCCGGGCAACACGTACACCTTCACGGTCACCGCCACCAACCGCGCGGGCTCGGCCAGCTTCGGCGGCAGCGTGGCCACGCCGGCGCTCAACGGTACGGTCATCTGCCCCAGCAACAACGGCGGCTACTGCAACTCCGGCATCTGGACCTACCGCACCCCGACCCAGTCCGGTACGGCCAGCCGCGCCCTTCCGGTCGGCCGGGTCTTCCGGGCCGAGTGCTGGGTCTCCGGCGGCAACGTCAACGCGACCCCCTGGGGCGCGAAGAACACCCCCATCTGGATCAGGATCACCGGCAACGGCACCGAGTACTTCCCCTGGGCCTGGACCAGGCTGGACGGCGGCGACAACTACCGCGCGCTGCCTGGTTGCTAGATCGAACAAAACCCGCTCAAGGAGTACGCCGTCCCGTGACCCAACTGTCGTCCCCGCCGCGCGCCGAGGCCCCCAACCCCGAGGAGGCGGCCGGCTTCGCGGACTTCGCCCACCGCCTGGCCACCGCGATCGCCTCCGTCGTGCTCGGCAAGCCGCAGGTCGTCCGGTACGCGCTGACCGCGCTGCTGGCCGAGGGGCACCTGCTCGTCGAGGACGTACCCGGGGTGGGCAAGACCACCCTGGCCCGCTCGATCGCGGCCGTGGTCGCCGGGCAGTGGCGGCGCATCCAGTTCACCCCGGACCTGCTGCCCTCCGACGTCACCGGGGTCACCATCTTCAACCAGGGCAGCGGCGGCTTCCAGTTCCATCCCGGGCCGATCTTCGCCAACATCGTGGTGGCCGACGAGATCAACCGGGCCTCCCCGAAGACGCAGTCGGCGCTGTTGGAGGTGATGGAGGAGCGGTACGTGACGGTCGACGGGGTACGCCATCCGGTCCCCCGCCCGTTCCTTGTGGTCGCCACCCAGAACCCGATCGAGATGGACGGCACGTACCGGCTGCCCGAGGCTCAGCTCGACCGGTTCCTGATGAAGCTGTCCGTCGGGTACCCGGACGAGGCGGTCGAGGTCGAGGTGCTGCGCGGTGCCGCGGTCGGCCGCGGCCCCGACTCCCTGGAACCGCTCACCGACACCGCGACCGTCGCGCAGGCGATCAGCCTGGCCCGGCGGGTCTACATCGCCGACCCGCTCTACACCTACGCCGTACGCCTGGCCACGGCCACCCGCAAGCATCCGCAGGTACGCGTCGGGGTCAGTCCGCGCGGGGTGATCGCGCTGACCAAGGCGGCCTGCGCGTACGCACTCATCGACGGACGTAACTACGTTATTCCGGAGGACGTCCAGGCGCTGATCGAGCCGGTGTTCGCGCACCGGCTGCTGCTGTCCCCCGATGCCCTGCTGCGCGGCACCACCCCGGCCGACGTACTGCGCTCGGCCGTCGAGTCGGTGCCGGTACCGACCGCGGCCGCCGGATAGGCATGCGTCCCACCGCACGGGGCATCGGCACGGTCCTGGGCAGCGCCGCGCTCGGCACGACCGGCTACCTCTCCGGCTACCCCGAGCTCGTCGTCCTCGCGGCGGTCGGGCTGCTCGCCACCGGCTGCGCGCTCGGCTACGTCGCCTGGCGCCCGAAGCTGTCGGTACGCCGCAGCGTCGAGCCCGACCGGGTGACCCGGGGCGAGGCGTCGACGCAGACGCTGACCGTACGCAACGCCAGCCGCCTGCGCGCCGCCACGCTGATCGCGCACGACGCATGCGGCCCGACGACGGTTCCGGTTCCGCTGCTGCGGCTGCGGCCCGGGCAGGACACGAGCGTCGACTATCCGGTGCCGACGCAGCGCCGGGGGGTGGTCGTGGTCGGGCCGCTGCGGGTCACCCGCCGTGACCCGCTCGGGCTGGTCGGCGCGGCCCGAACCTACGGCGACACGGTACGGGTGTGGGTCCACCCGCGTACCCACCCGTTGCAGGCCGTACCCGTCGGGGTCGCGCGCAGCCTCGACGGCCGGGTCGACAAGGTGCCGCACGGCACGATCACCTTCGACACCCTGCGCGAGTACGTCCTGGGCGACGAGCTGCGCAAGGTGCACTGGCGCACCAGCGCCCGGGTCGGGCAGCTCATGGTCCGCGAGGACCTGGACACCAGCCTGCCGCGCATCGTCGTGCTGGTCGACGACCGGCGCGCGGCGTACCGGGACGTGACCGAGGACGGGTCGCCGGACTTCGAGTCGGTCTGCGAGGCGGCCGCCTCGATCTTCGTCGCGGCGGTCCGCGCCGACCTCGCCGTCGAGCTGCTCCTGGCCAGCGGCGAGCGGGCGGTCGGTACCACGACCCACCGGGCCTCGGGACCGGCCGATACCCGCCCGATGCTCGACCAGCTCGCCGAGGCCGAGCCCACCGCGCCCGGTACCGTCCTGGACGTCGCCACCAAACGGCTGCGCCAGCACAAACTCGGCGACACCCTGATCTACCTGACCGGTTCCGGCCGCCCCGACGACCTGGCCCCGGTCGGGGCGCTCGCGCCCGGATACCCGACCGTGGTCGCCGGCGTGTTCGGCAACTCCGACGGGGTACCCACCGCGGTCGCCGGCATGCAGGTGCTCACCGCCGCGGACGCCGCGGACTTCACGCTCGCCTGGGAAAGCCTGGGGCGCTGGTGAGCCGGCTACGCGGCGGGCTGGTAGCCCTGGCCATCGCCGGGCTCACCGTGCTGGCCACGCTGCCGCTGGCCCGGATCTACCACACCCACCTGCTGACCTGGCTGCTGGTGGGTGCGGCGATCGTCCCGGTCGCGATCAGCACCGCGCTGCGCCGCCTGCCGGCCTACCCGGTCGCGCCGGTGTCGGTCCTGGTGCTGGCCGGCTACACACTGCTCGCGGTGCGGCTGTCCGCGCAGGCCGGGCAGGTGCCCGGCAGCCTGGCCACGCTGTGGCTGGACGCCGTGCGCAACGGCATCCCCCGGGTCCTCACGGCGTTGATACCCATCGAACCCCAGCCGGACACGGTGCTGGTCCCCGTGGTGGCCACCTGGCTCGCCGGACTCGCCGCCGCCGAACTGGGGGTACGTGGACGGCACGTCCTGCTCGGCTACGCCCCGCCGACCCTGCTGTATCTCGGTTCGCTGATCCTCGTCGGACCCAACGCGCGTCCGGTGCTCTGGCAGCCGCTGGCCTTCGCCGGCACCGCGATCGTCGGCCTGGCCGCGAGCGGCCGGACCCGCCTGGCCGGGGTACCCGAGCTGACCCGCTCGGTACGGCTGAGCCTGCGGGTACGCCTGGCCGCCGGCAGCTCCGCCGCCCTGGTCCTGATCCTGGGGCTGGCACTGGCCGTGGCGCCGGTACTCGCGCACCGGGTCGGCCACGCGCCGACCGACCCGCGCCGGTACGTCGCCCCACCGAGCCTGGACGCGCAGGACGAGAACCCGCTGAT
>VAXX01000379.1:0-551 GCA_005885115.1 Actinomycetota bacterium
GCCGCCTTGGCGGATTCGAGCAGTCGCCGGTCGTAGGTGACGAAGGCGATGAGTGCCGTCCCGGACTCGTTGGTGAGGACCTGGGCGGTGGCGAGGTGGATAGCGTCGAGGCTGCGCAGCGTCGGGTCAGCGAACGCGGCTGCGGTCGCGCGGATCGTGTTGTCGATCTCCAGTCGGAAGAGCCGTCCGACGGCCGCCGGTACACCGATCAAGGCTTGTGGGGCTGACCGGCGCAACGCTCCAGGCACTTCCACCTCGATGAGGGCGGACGAGACCACTGGTACGTCGGCGTGGGTGTTGAGCCAGGAGACCAGGTCGGCGCTGCATGCCTCCTGCCGAACCAGCTTGACGACCGCGGCGGAATCGAGATAGATCACCAGCGCTCCTCGTCACGCATCGCGGTGACTGTGGCGGCCACGTCCACACCCTCGTCACCGAGCTTCGGTGGAAGCGGAACAGGACCGCCGCCGGTCGGGGCGACGGCCCGCCCCGCAGCCACCAGCTTGGCCAGCGTCGACCTGTCGTCACCCACCGGAACGAGCCGGGCTATC
>VAXX01000379.1:556-2992 GCA_005885115.1 Actinomycetota bacterium
TTCAGCTCCCGGACACCGATGCGCTCCATAGCACACAACTGTAGAACAGAATGTTCTACGTTGCCAGTTGCTCGGCCCCGACCGCTGCGATCAGGTTTCTTCTTTCCACTTCACCTGCCCAAACGTAGCGGCACCGGGTCACCGGTTATCGTCGCCGGCTGGTTCGCATGGTGATGCCTCCGGCCCACAATGATCTTGTGTGCGAACCGGTTGGCCGGAAGTCGACGGACGTTGCGTTTTTGGCGTTTATCTGGAATTCTTGAACGGTGACGGGACGCCGCGAGGAGTTCTTGACGACCGGTGAGGCAGCGGTGCTGCTGGGGTCGTCGCGCCAGCATGTGGTGGACCTGTGCGAGCGAGGATTGCTGCCATGCAGTAGGGCGGGAACCCACCGGCGGGTCCGCCGTGTCGATGTCGAGGCGATGCTGCGTCCGGATCTGACCCGTGACCAGCTCAAGGCGCTGTGGCTCCACCGTGCTGTGGCGGGTCGGCTGGTGGCTGACCCGGGTGCCGTGTTGTCCAAGGCCAGGGTCAACCTTGATCGGCTACGTCGTGTCCACCCCGACGGGATGGCGTCCGTATGGCTTGACCGCTGGCAGGTGGTGCTGGATGACGGGGTCGAGGCAGTCCTTGAGGTACTGACCTCGCGGTCACCGCATGCTGTGGAACTACGGCAGAATTCGCCATTCGCCGGTGTGCTGCCCGAGGTGGAGCGCCATGCGGTGCTCGCCTCCTTCGCCTCATGTTGGCGCCAGGACCGCGCCGCGTGAGGCGTGAGCAACTGGAACATGTGCTGCGGGCGGCGTCGCAGATCGCCGATGATTCGGACGTACTCGTCATCGGAAGTCAGTCGGTCCTCGGCGCCATCCCCGAGGACCGACTCCCGTCGGCCGCTACCGCCTCGATCGAGGTTGATGTCGCGTTCTTCGACGATCCGGATGACCGCAAGGCGGAGCGGGTCGATGGCGCTATCGGTGAACTCTCGCCGTTTCACGAGACGTTCGGCTACTACGCGCAGGGCGTCAGCGTGTCGACCGCTGTGCTGCCGGATGGCTGGCGTGATCGGTTGGTGGTGGTCGAGACGGCCAGCACCGCGCCGGGTCGCGGCTATCTGCTTGATCCCCATGACTGCGTGTGTCGAAATTGGTCGCCGGCCGGGAGAAGGACTACGTGTTCGCCGCAGCATTGATCGACACCGCATTGATCGATCCCGGTGTACTTGCCGAACGGATCGAGACGGTTGACGTGGCGCCGGCCACACGGCTGCGACTGCGTGGCTGGATCTCCAGCCGGCGGGCTTGATCCGCTCATCGGACCTTGCCCCCTGACCTGGGCAAACGTACCGGCAGTGGATCACCGGCATGACGTGGGCGCGGTTCGCATGGTGATGCCTCAGGCCGACAACCAATCGGTCCTGCGGTCTTCGCTGGTCGGTTGGTTTAACAGGGCGCCGAGACCAGGGTGAGGTGTTCGCATCGGTGCTTCGCTTGGACGTCTTTGGCGATCGGTAGCGGTCGCACGGGGCATGTCACCAAGATTGCTGGTGGCGATGCTTCATCGGATACCACCTCGGCATCCTGACTTTCGTAGGCGCAGCACAAGAGGTTCACCGGCGACGGTGACGTGGTTCGGATCGTGACGCCTCCGGCCCACTCGAAACGGACCCCCAAACGGAGGGGTTTCGAGACGTGAAGCTGCAGGCTGGGCCTGCTTTCGACTGTCCAGGGCATGCCGAGAACGCGGATAGGTCGGCCGGTGAGCTGCGGAGGGCAATTCGACGTTCAATCAGCTGGGCTAACGGTGATCTTCTATGTGATCTGCCCGCTCATAGTGTGATCGCTCAGGGCTGGGCTGCCAGGACGTTGGGCAGGTCGCCGAAGCGGGCTTTCGCGTCGCGGCTGAGGATGATTCGTCCAGTCTCGGCGCCGTGCGCCGCGATGATCAGGTCATGCGCACCGCGTGGTGTTCGGGCGCGTCGTGGGTGCGCGATGAGTTGGGCGTGGTGAGCGGCCGTCGCGTCGGTGTAGTCGAGGACGTCGACCGCGGAGGCGATCGCGGCCAGGGCCCGGGCTCGGTCTGCCGCGCGTGCGACGGTGTCGGCCAGTTCGATGCCGACCCGGTACTCGGCGACGGTGACGGCGGCGATCGCCAGTTCGTCGTCGTCGAGGAGGGTACGGTCGAGCGTGCCGCGTTCGTAGGCGATGAGGACGTTGGTATCGAGGATTAGGCGTCGGCCCACGGATCCGTCCGTTCGTTCGTTACGAAGCCGAGGGCGTCAGCGAGATCCGATTCGAAGCGGTCATCGGGCGCGGGTACGTCGGCGAGCGCGGCTCGTAGGTCCCGGCCGGTCCGGCGGTGCGCCGGATGGATCTCGGCGATTGGGCGGTTTCCGCGCGTGATGGTGACGCTCTCGCCGCGCTCGATGGCGTCGAGGAG
>VAXX01000380.1 GCA_005885115.1 Actinomycetota bacterium
GACCAGGCGAACTCGGACAACCCGTGCCCATCCGGCCAGGGGTTGCCGGGAAACCAGATCCTGCCGTGCATAGCCCGGGACGATACGCGGGTACGGGCGCTGCGACCGACCGGGGATCACCAGCCGCCGCCTTGAATGAGGCGCGAAGGCCGGCGGGGTGAGCCCCCGCCGGCCTTCGTCAGCGCCGGGTCAGCGCGGCCCAACTGGGATCGTCGCCGCGATCCGCAGGGGCATCCGCGCCTCGGACGGAGTCCGGTCTCCCGTGCGCTGGTTGCGGCCGCCGCAGGCGGCCACGGTGTTGAGCCAGGTGTTCCCGCCTCCGACTGTCTCCTGTGGACGGTGGGGAACCGTTGGCGTACCACAGAAACGCGCCCGTACCCCGGATCCGGAGCGGGCGGCGTCAGCGGCCGGCGCGAGCTAGCCGCGCGCTGACCGTCCACCCCGGACGACGCCATGCAGACCCATCCCGACCTCCTGACTGTCCGTCCGCGTCGCGTGCCGGATCTACGGTAGGAGCCGCCGGACGGGGGGACGAGCGATTTTCCGCTGGCGTGGATCAAGGATTAGGACTTGTCGATCTGGGGTACAGGCATCGTCATCCGCTATCCCCAGCACAAGAGTCGGAGCGCAACATGATCATCCTGGGCGTGATCCTGCTTATCCTGGGCCTGCTGCTGCACGTCTCGATTCTCACCACCATCGGAATCATCCTGCTGGTGGTCGGGGCGGTGCTGTTCCTGCTGGGCTCGATCGGCCGGCCGATCGCGGGCCGACGCCACTACTGGTAACCGCTTTCCGCGGGTATTTCAGCGCCGGTCGACCGACGGTCGACTGGCGCTGAGTGCGTTGTGCCAGAATTGCGGTGTTCACGAATTCCTCAGGATGGTTGACCTCCCCCTCCGGTGGGCATGCACACAGCAGGGCGAAACGGAGAGACCATGACGGATCAGCGAACCAACGGCCGCATCCTGGCGGATCCGGCCGACGCGTCAACCGGCGACCTGGTGAAGCTCGCCGCCGAGCAGATCAGCCGACTGGTCCGGGACGAACTGCAACTGGCCCGGGTCGAGATCGGTGGAAAGGCCAAACGCTTCGGTACCGGTGCCGGTCTTTTCGGTGCCGCCGGAGTGATCGCGCTCTACGGCGTGGCGACCCTCGTCGCGACCGTGATTCTGCTCCTCGCCCTGGTGCTGCCGGCGTGGGCCGCGGCGCTGATCGTGGCGGCCGTCCTGCTCGCCCTCGCCGGGGTGATGGCGCTGGTGGGTCGCGGCCAGTTCCGCGCCGCGACGCCGGCGACACCCGGGCAGACGCTGGACAGTGTCAAGGCTGACGTGCACGCGGTGACCGATGCGGTCAGAAAGAGGGGACATTGATGAGTAAGAAGTCCGGCACCAACGCCGTCGACGACCTTCGGCAGGACATCCGCGGCACCCGCGGGGACCTGGGCGACACGGTGACGACACTGCGCGAGAAGACCGGCGTGAGCGCCTCGACCGGACGCAAGGCGGCCGGGTGGGGCGGTGCTTTCCTCGGGGTACTCGCCGGTGCGGCGGCGATCGGTGCGATGCGCTGGCGCAAGGCGCGCAAGTCTCCCAAGAGCCGGGCGCAGCGTGCCTGGCGCGAGGTGAGGAGCCGGGCCCGCAAGACCGCGGCGCGGCTGACCTGATGCGCTGAACTGACCCGGTGCGCCGGGGGCGGGACGACCGTCCCCGGCGCGCCGCGATGTCACCGGCCGGCGGGAAGCTGGCCTTCGTTGCGCAACCGCCGGACCCAACTCTGCGCGGTGTGCCGGGGTACGCCGTAGTGGCGGGCCACCGCGGTGACCCCACCGAGCTCCTGGAAAACCTCGACGAGATCGCCCGGCGCCCGCCGGTACGCCCGCTCGCCGCCGGACGACGCCTTCTTCGCGGAGGTACGGGCGGTCCGTGCCGCCTTCGCCGGTGCCTCTGACTTTCCGGCCGCCTTGCCACCCCGCCGGCGACTCGTGGTACGCCGGCTCGGTGCCGGCGACTCCGCGGCCGATGCGGACTCGGCCGACGCGACCGACCGGGTACTCGAGCGCAGGGCGGCCGGGGAGCCGCCCGGAGTGATCGCGCGCAGGAGCAGGTCGAGATCCACCGCGGGGAGTTGGTGGGCGGCCAGACCGGTGGCGGATCCGGCCCGGACAAGGAGTTCGGTGATCCGAGCGGCGTCTTCCGAGACGTCCACCCGCAATGTGGTGCTGGCCCGAGTGGTGTCGTCTGGCGTGATCGTGATGGTGTACGAGCTCATGACAGGTGCCTACATTCCTTGGCGCCACCGGACCGCCTGGGAGCGTCGCGGAGTCTGGTGACTGCACGGATAGGTTTCGTTGAACGCAAAAGTACTCGCCGGGATCACGCAAACCAAGTATCGGCACGGTGCGAGTACACCAAGTCAACGTCGCCCGGACGGAGCGTGTATCGTCCACTGTGGACAGCGGCGGGTCCGGTCCAAGAGTCACCATCCGACCGGGCACCCCCGGGTCGGGCGACCGGATACCCGATATTGATCGGTGTCCACCAATGTCGCCCTTTGGCGATGCAATTACCGGTGACGATCTCTGCCGATCCGGTGGCGCCTGGAGGTTCCATGCGCAGCAAACTGAAGATCGCGATCGTGGTGTTCGGCCTGGTAGCCGCCTCGCTCGCGGTCGTCCCCGCGATGGCGGCCACGAAGCCTGCCGGCCCTACCGCCCAGCAGCTACTCAACCGGGTACACAAGGGCTGCCCGGTCGTCTCCAAGGGCAAGTACAAGACCGACGACGACGCCAAGAGCGCGATCGTGTCGATCTGTAAGGCTGGCAAGGCGTACGTCTGGAACGCCGACATGGATGTGGACTGCGACGGCGTCAAGACCAGCCACTGCAACTCCCACACCGACTGCTGCTACCAGGGCGACACGTCGTTCCACACCTCCAAGGGCAAGCCGTTCCAGGCCGACCTGACGCACTTCTACGTGATCCCGCTGCCGAGCTCGCGATTCAGCTACACCAAGGCGGGCATCAAACCCGGCAGCATCGCCGCGCTGGTGTACAACAACAAGGTGCTCTACGCGGTCTTCGCCGACGAGGGACCGAGCAACATCATCGGTGAGGCGTCGTACGCCACGAACCGGGACCTGGGCATCAACCCCAACCCGAAGACCGGCGGCATCGACTGCACGGGTACGAGCTGCCCGATCTGGTACATCGTCTTCCCGGGCGTGGTACCGAGTCCGATCGAGAGCAACAGCGCCATCGACTCGAAGGGTTCGGCCGCCGCACAGGCGTTCGTGAACAGCTGAGTCACCGCGTTGGCCCGGGCCCGGTCGGGCCTGGGCCAACGTTTATCACGCGTACCCCGCCAGCGCCCGGAGCGTCCATTGTGGACAGCGCCAGTGGCGCCTCGGACAGGTCGAGGGTCTGCGTGACGAGCAGGTCGGGCCGGAGGATCCCGGCACTCACCAGACGCAGCATCTGCGGGTACGCGTGGGCGGCCATTCCGTGGCTGCCGCGCATCTCCAGCTCGTACCCGATGATCCGGTCCACCGGCAGCACCGGGCGGCGCGACAGCAGCCCGATCTGGACCTGCCGCCCCCGGCGGCGCAGGCTCAGGATCGAGGCGGCGCAGGTGTCGGCGCTGCCGAGGGCGTCGGTGCTCACGTGCGCGCCGCCGCCGGTCGCCGCCACCACGGCCGCCACCGGATCGACCTGCGTCGGATCGATCGCCACCGCCGCGCCGAACCGGCGGGCGAGCTCCAGCGCGGCCGGGTTGACGTCGACCGCCACGACGCGGGCGCCCACCGCCGCCCCGATCATCACCGCGGACAGCCCCACACCGCCGCAGCCGAACACCGCCAGCCACTCGCCCGCGGCCAACCGGGCCGGCCCGACCAGCGCCCGGAAGGCGGTCGCGAACCGGCACCCGAGCGCGGCGGCCGCCGCGAAGTCCAGCTCGTCGGGGAGCCGGACCAGGTTCACGTCGGCGTGCGGTACCACCACGAACTCGGCGTACGTGCCCCAG
>VAXX01000381.1 GCA_005885115.1 Actinomycetota bacterium
GACCTCGCCGACACCCGGGCCGCCGAGGCGGCGACCGCCGAGATCGCGGCCCAGGCCGGCGGGCTGGACGCGGTCGTCACCGCCGCCGGGATCGACGTACCGGGGCGGCTGTCGGACGTACCGGCCGCCGACTGGGAACGGGTCGTCACCGTGGACCTGCTCGCCCCGGCCGCCGTGATCCGGGCCGCCCTGCCGCACCTGAGCCCGGGCGGGCACATCGTGACCGTGGCCTCGACGCTGGGCGTGAAGGCGGTGTCCGACGCCACGGCGTACTGCGCGGCGAAGTTCGGCGTGGTCGGCTTCACCCGGGCCCTGTCGGCCGAACTGGCCGGCGCGTACGGGGTGACCCTGCTGATCCCCGGCGGGATGCGGACCAGGTTCTTCGACCAGCGCACCGAGCAGTACAAGCCCGGCCCGGACGCGGTGCTCAACGACCCGCGGCACGTGGCGCAGGCGGTGCTGTTCGCGCTCCAGCAGCCGGCCGGCTGTACCGTGCGGGAACTGGTCGTCTGCGCCGACGTCGAAAGCAGCTATCCGTGAGCGAGCGGAGCGGGCGAACCGGCTGGCCCAGTGCGGTCGAGCCTCATTCGGCCGGCGAGCGAAGCGAGGCGGTTGAATGAGCGTGCTGGTCCTGCGGGCGCTCGGGATCGGCGACCTGGCCACGGCCGTACCGGCGCTGCGTGGCCTGCGGGCCGCCCGGCCGACCGAGGAGATCGTGCTGGCCGCCCCGGCCTGGCTGGCCCCGCTGGCGGAGCTGACCGGCGCGGTCGACCGGCTCGTTCCGGTACCCGGGCTGTCCGCCCCCGGCATCCCGGTGCCGCCGCCCCGGCTCGCGGTCAACCTGCACGGGCGGGGTCCGGCCTCGCACCGCCTGCTCGCCCGTACCGGACCGGAGCGGATGCTCGCCTTCGCCTGTCCGGACGCCGGCTTCCCCGACGGTCCACAGTGGACGCCGGACGAGCATGAGGTACGCCGCTGGTGCCGGATGCTCGCCTGGTACCGGATCATCGCGGTGCCGAGCGACCTCATGCTGCACCGGCCGGCCGTACCTCCGGTCGCGTGCGGCGTGACGATCGTCCATCCGGGCGCGAAGGATCCCGGCCGGCGCTGGCCGGCCGCCCGGTACGCCGAGGTGGCCCACCGGCTGCACCACGCCGGTCACCACGTCGTGGTCACCGGCTCGCCCACTGAGGCCCGGCTCGCCGGACAGGTCGCCGAACTGGCCGGGCTGCCGCCGGGTCGGGTGCTCGCCGGGCGTACCGACGTCGGTGGGCTGGCCGCGCTGGTCGCGCACGCCCGGCTGGTGGTCTGCGGGGACACCGGGATCGCCCACCTGGCCACCGGGTACCGCACGCCCTCGGTCCTGCTGTTCGGTCCGACCCCGCCCAGCCTGTGGGGTCCGCTGATCGACCTGGACCGGCACCGGGTGCTGTGGCACGGCGACCGGATCGCCGCGCGTACCGGTTGGCGCCGGCCGCACCCGGCGCTGGCCGCGATCCCGGTCGACGAGGTGCTCGCCGCCGTCGCGGACCTGGCCAACTCGGACGTCGCAGCGCGGGTAGATGCGACTGCGTCGTAGCGATCCCACGGCCCCCGGGTACCGGCGGCGGGGGCGCCGCCACCTGGACGTCGACGGCCGCCCGCTCACCGACCCGGCCGCGCTGGCCCGGATCAGGGAGCTGGTCATCCCGCCGGCCTGGCGCGACGTCTGGATCTGTCCCGACCCGCGCGGGCACATCCAGGCCGTCGGTACCGACGCGGCCGGCCGGCGCCAGTACCTGTACCACGACGCGTGGCGGCGCGAGCGGGAGAAGGCGAAGTTCGACCACGTCCTGTCGGTCGCCCAGCGGCTGCCCCGGCTGCGCAAGCGGCTGGCCCGGGACCTCGCCGGCGAGCGGCCGACCCGGGAACGGGTACTCGCCGCCGTCGTCCGGCTGATCGACCTCGGCCTGTTCCGGGTCGGCAACGACGAGTACGCCAAGGGCGAGGACGCCACGTTCGGGGTGACCACCCTGCTGCCCGAGCACGTGCGGATCACGCGTAGCGGCATGGAGTTCCGGTACCCGGCCAAGGGCGGTATCGAGCGGGTCTGCGCGGTCACCGACGACCAGGTATGCGCGGTGCTGACCCAGCTCCGCCGGCGCCGGGACCGGTCCCGCCTTTTCGCGTACCGCGACGGTACCGGCTGGCACGAGATACACAGTGACGACGTGAACGCGTACCTCAAGGGGGCCAGCGGGATCGAGATGACCGCCAAGGACTTCCGTACCTGGCACGCGACCGTACTGGCCGCGCTCCTGCTCGCCGAGCACGACCCGGCCGGCGTGACGCTGACCCGGCGCCGCCGTACCGTCGCCCGGGTGATGCGCGAGGTCGCCGAGGAACTGGGCAACACCCCGGCGGTCGCGAAGGCGTCGTACGTCGACCCGCGCGTCGTCGACCTCTACCACGACGGGGTGACGGTGACGGTACCCCGGACCGGCAGCCGTACCGCCACCGAGCGCGCCGTCCTCGACCTGCTCCACGAGTCGTAGGTGTACCGGCCAGGTCAACACATCAACTCTCCGTATGGTCGACTCGATGGGC
>VAXX01000382.1 GCA_005885115.1 Actinomycetota bacterium
CGAGTCGTCGACGCCGACGCTGCTGCGGCACGCGGTCCGGGAGGTACCGGCCGAGGAGACGTCCACCCTGGACGACGTCGTGGCCTGCCTGCGCGGGATGGACTCGCACGACGCGCAGGAACTGGCCAACCTGCTGATGGACACCGCCGAGATGCCCCTCGCGCTGCTGTTCTTCGGCTCGCCCCCACCCGAGTACCTGACCGGCGACGCCGCCCTGACCGTCATCACGATGGCCGGCCTGCGGCTACCCGACCTCAAGATCGAACGGGAGTACTGGTCCGCCGAGGAAGCCCTCGCGCTGCCCATGCTGCACACCGCGCACCGGCTCGCGGTACGCCGCTGCTACGGCGGCTCGATGGCCACCCGGAAACTGGTCGGCCTGGACGAGGCGCACTTCATGGAAGGCTGGCGGTCCGGCCGGTCCTTCCTGGTCCGCCTCGCCCGGGACTCCCGCAAGTGGAACATCGCCGGCCTGGTCGCCTCCCAGAACCCCAAGGACATCCTCGGCCTGGACGTACAGAACCTGGTCTCGACCGTCTTCGTCGGCCGGATCGCCGAAGACACCGAGATCGCGTCCGACGCGCTGCGGCTGCTGCGGGTACCGACGGAAGTGGGGTACGAGCAGACGCTCGCCTCACTGTCCGCCGTCGACACCTCCTCCTCGACCCGGCTCGGTTTCCGCGAGTTCGTCATGCGGGACGTCGACGGGCGGGTGCAGAAGGTACGGGTGGACGTGTCCTACGTACCGGATCTGCTGACCTACCTGGATACGACACCGGCGTTGGCGGCGCCGGTACGGCAGGACGACCCCCTCGACGAGCCGGAGGCCTGATGCCCACGCCACCAGCCGCCCGGCTTTTCCGCCACCGGGCAGGTGCCTTCGTGGCGGCCGTACTGGTCGCCGCCGTGGGTACGCTTTTCTGGGGCTCGACACCGGCTGCGGCCGCCCCGAACATGCCAAACCAATGCAGCATCAAGGAGTGGCAGGATCCCGGACAGTTCAACCATTGTGTCGGTCAACTCAAGGACCTGACCACCGACGAAGCCCAGTGTGTGGTCGCACCACCTCCCGAGGCCCCCGATTCCGGAATGGCCGGCTGGTTCGCCTC
>VAXX01000175.1 GCA_005885115.1 Actinomycetota bacterium
GGGGGTACGCGCGCCGAGGTCCAACCCGATCGGAGAGGCGAGCCGGTCCAGCTCCGCCGGCGTCAGGCCGGCCTCGCGGAGCCGGGCGAGCCGGTCGCAGTGGGTACGCCGCGATCCCATCGCGCCGACGTAGGCCAGCGGGAGCCGGAGCGCGACCTCCAGCAGGGGCGCGTCGAACTTCGGGTCGTGGGTCAGGACGCACACCACGGTCCGCTCGTCGAGCCGTCCCGCCTCGGCCTCGGCGGCCAGGTACCGGTGCGGCCACGCGACGATCACCTCGTCCGCCTCGGGGAAGCGCCGTTTGGTGGCGAACACCGGCCGGGCGTCGCAGACGGTGACGCGGTACCCGAGGAAGCCGCCGATCCGGGCGACCGCAGCGGCGAAGTCGATCGCCCCGCAGACGATCATCCGGGGTGGCGGGGCGTAGCTCGCGACGAACAGTGTCAACGCGTCGCCCCGGCGCTGCCCGTCGTACCCGTAGTGCAGCGTCCCGGTACGCCCGGCGGCCAGCAGTCCCCGCGCGTCGTCGGCGACGGCGGCGTCCAGCCGCTCGGTGCCCAGCGAACCCGCGGTCCGGTCGGGCCAGACCACCAGCCGCCGACCGAGCCGACTCGCCGGGTCAGTTCCGGCGGATACGCAGGTGACCACCGCGACCGGGGTACCGGCACCGATCGCCTCGGCCACCGCGCCCAGCTCGGGAAAGCCGGTACGGTCGATCCGTTCCACGTACACGTCGAGGATGCCGCCACAGGTCAGCCCGACCGCGAACGCGTCGGAGTCGCTGACCCCGTACCGTTGCAGGACCGGCGTACCGGTCCGCGCGACATCCTGGGCCAGCTCGTACACCGCGCCCTCCACGCAGCCCCCGGAGACGCTGCCGACCGCGGTGCCGTCCGGCCCGACCAGCATCGTGGCGCCGGGCGGGCGCGGCGCCGAGCGCCAGGTCGCCACCACGGTCGCCATCCCGACCGGCTGTCCCTGCGCCCACCAGCGCGCCAACTCGATGACGGTGTCACGCATGTCCGATCACCCGGACCAGTTCCTCCAGCGCGGCCAGGCTGTGCCCGGCCACGAAGTCATCCAGGTACGGCAGCACCGCGGCCATCCCGGCGGCCAGCGGCGCGTACCCGGGCTTGCCCCGGTGCGGGTTCACCCAGACCAGCCGGTACGCCAGCCGGGACAGCCGGGCCACCTGCTGCGCCAGCGCGGCCGGGTTGTGCCCGGCCACGAAGTCATCCAGGTACGGCAGCACCGCGGCCATCCCGGCGGCCAGCGGCGCGTACCCGGGCTTGCCCCGGTGCGGGTTCACCCAGACCAGCCGGTACGCCAGCCGGGACAGCCGGGCCACCTGCTGCGCCAGCGCGGCCGGGTCGCCGCGTTCCCAGCCGTCGCTGCACAGCACGACGACCGCGCCGCGCGCGGTACCGCGCTGACCCCAGCGGTCGAGGAACGCCTTGAGGGACTCGGCCAACCGGGTGCCGCCGTGCCAGTCGGGGATCGCGGCGCCGGCCTCGCGCAGGGCGGTGTCCGGGTCGCGGTGGCGCAGCGCGCGGGTCACCCGGGTCAGTCGGGTACCGAGGGTGAAGACCTCGGTCAGCGTCGGGTAACGGCGCACCCCGGCGTGCCCGAACCGCAGCAGCGCGTCGGCGTACGGGGCCATCGAGCCGGACACGTCGAGCAGCAGTACCAACCGGCGCGGTCTGGTCCGCCGTACCCGGCGGGCCAGCGTGCTCGCCTCCCCGGCCCGGCGCAGCATCCGGCGTACCGTGCGGGGCCGGTCGGGTACGCCCGACCGGGCCGGCCGGTACCGGCGGCTGGGACGCGGTGCGGTACCGGGCGCGAGCAGGGCCACGAGCCGGCGTACCTCATCGCGTTCGGCCGTGGACAACGGTGCTGAACAGCGCGGCCGGCCGCTGGTCGCGCGGCGCCATCGGCAGCGGCGGTTGGCGCCGGGGCATCCGGCCGCCGAAGTAGGCGACGAACGCGGCGTCGTAGAGCGGCAGGTCGTCCGGCTCGCCGCACAGGGTCAGGCGGCCGGCCCAGTACGCCCCGCGCGGTGCGGTCACCCCGAGCGCGTCGACGGCGGCGAGCATGGCCTGGGTACGTTCGGCGCCGACGTCGAGTCCGGCGTGCCGCAGGGTACGCACGAAGCCGACGAGGGCGGCGGTCACGTCCACGGCGGCGCCGCCAGCACCCGTTCGGTGTCTTCGCGGTACTTGAGGACGGCGCCGAGGGTCGCCGCCGCGAGGTCGGGATCGAGCGACCGGGCACCCAGCGCGGTGAGCGCGGCCGCCCAGTCCAGCGACTCGGCCACGCCCGGCGGCTTGATCAGGTCCAGCTCGCGCATCCGCCGGGTGGCCCGGGCCACGTCCTGGGCGAGCCGGTCGGTGACCTCGGGCAGCCGGACACGCAGGATCGCCACCTCGCGCTCGAACCCCGGATGCTCGACCCAGTGGTACAGGCAGCGGCGCTTGAGCGCGTCGTGCACCTCGCGGGTCCGGTTGCTGGTCAGCACCGCCAGCGGTGGCTGCTCGGCGACGATGCGACCCAGCTCCGGTACCGTGATCGCGGCGTCGGCGAGCACCTCCAGCAGGAACGCCTCGAACTCGTCGTCGGCCCGGTCGACCTCGTCCACGAGCAGGACCGTCGGGCTGCGTTCCAGGGCCTGGAGCAGCGGGCGGGCCAGCAGGAAGCGCCGGTCGTAGAGGCTGGCCTCCAGGTCGGACCGGTCGGGCTTGTCGCCGGTGGCCACCGCGGCCGCCTCGACGGTACGCAGGTGCAGCAGTTGCCGCGGGAAGTCCCAGTCGTACAGGGCCTGCGCCGCGTCGAGGCCCTCGTAGCACTGGAGCCGGACGAAGTACGCGCCGGTCACCT
Organism: Actinomycetota bacterium; assembly: GCA_005885115.1. GTDB lineage: Bacteria > Actinomycetota > Actinomycetes > Mycobacteriales > Micromonosporaceae > AC-43. The sequence continues at coordinate 2,875 of VAXX01000175.1, forward strand.
CCGCGAGGGCCGATGCGAACGCGGTCTTGCCGACCCCCGCGTCGCCCTCCAGGAACAGCGGCCGACCCAGCCGCAGCGCCAGGTACCCGGCGGTGGCCAACCCCTCGTCGGCCAGGTACCCGGTGCGGGCGAGTGCCTGGGCCAGTTCCGCGGGGGAGGCGGGGGAGCCCACGTCCCCACTATGGCACCGGCTCGTCCAGATCCGTACCGTCGGCGACCGCCTCGCACGGCACCCGGGTGACCGGGTGGGTGGACAGGTACGGGCGGGCTCCGACGTCGCCGCGGGCCGAGGCCGCCACGCCGTCCCAGTGTTCGCGGCCCAGCAGCACCGGATGACCGGGTTGACCGTGGTACGTGGCGGTCACCAGGGCGGCCGGCCCGGCGTACGCCCGGACCAGCCGGACGGCCTCGGGGGTCACCCCGGGTGTGTCGACGAGCAGGACGACCACCGCGGTGGCGTCGGTCCGGGCGAGGGCGGCGAGGCCGGTCCGCAGCGACGAGCCCATCCCGGTCGCCCAGTCGTCGTTGACCACGACCGTCGCGCCGGCCAGGTCGGCCCGCTCCCGCGTCGTCGCGGCGGCCGCGCCCAGGACGACGACCAGTGGGGTACAACCGGCGTCCCGTAACGTCCCGAGCGCCCGCTCCACCAGCAGCCGCCCGCCGACCTCGACCAGCGCCTTGGGCCGGCCGTACCGGCGTCCCGCGCCCCCCGCGAGGACCAGGCCGGCGACGCTACGCATAGCGCCGAGCTTAGTTATTAGTTTAGGTTCCTTACCATGACGAGGTACCTGAGGATCCGCCGTACGCTGATCGTCGCCACACTGTTCGTCGGCGTGGCCGGCGCGGCCAGCACCGTCCAGGCGAACGCGGCCACCGCGGCCTTCCCCAACGTCGTGGTACCCGCGCCGGTCAGCGAGACCGCCAACGGTGCCACGTTCACCCTCACCTCGTCGGCGACCGTCTCCTCGGACGTGCCGGACGTCGGCGCGTATCTCGCCGGGATCCTGCGCGCCTCGACCGGGTACCCGGTCCCGGTCACCAGCTCCTCCGGGACGATCGCGCTGTCGCTGTCCGGTGCCCCGGCAAGCGTCGGTACCCAGGGGTACCAGCTCACCATCACCGGCACCAACGTGACCGTCCAGGCCAACCAGCCGGCCGGCCTGTTCGCCGGCGTGCAGACCCTGCTCCAGCTCCTGCCGCCGGCGATCGAGAGCCCGACGGTGACCGCCGGACCGTGGACGGCGCCGGGCGGCACCATCGTGGACTACCCGCGCTTCGCCCACCGGGGCGCGATGCTCGACGTGGCGCGGCACTTCTTCACCGTCGCGCAGGTCGAGCGGTACCTCGACGAGATCGCGCTCTACAAGATCGACTACTTCCATCTGCACCTGTCCGACGACCAGGGCTGGCGCCTGGTCATCAACAGCTGGCCGAACCTGGCCACCTACGGCGGCAGCACCGAGGTCGGCGGCGGGGCGGGCGGCTACTACACGCAGGCCGACTACACGGCGATCGTCAACTACGCCAGCGCGCGGTACATCACGGTGATCCCCGAGATCGACATGCCGGGGCACACCAACGCCGCCCTCGCCTCGTACGCGCAGCTCAACTGCACCGGCGTGGCGCCGAAGCTGTACACCGGCACCAAGGTCGGGTTCAGCTCGCTGTGCGTACCGCTGGACCTGACGTACACGTTCATCGACCAGGTCGTCGGCGAGATCGCCGCGCTGACCCCCGGACCCTACATCCACATCGGCGGCGACGAGGCGAGCTCAACCACCGCCAGCGACTACGCCTACTTCATCAACCGCGCCCAACAGATCGTCGCGGCGCACGGCAAGACCGTCATCGGGTGGCACGACATCGCCAACGCCACCCTGCTGCCCTCGACCGTGGCGCAGTTCTGGGACACCACGACCTCGAACGCGCCGCTGGCCTCGGCGGCCGCCAACGGTACGAAGGTCGTCATGTCACCAGCCAACCACGCGTACCTGGATATGAAGTACAACCGGCACACCAAGCTGGGCCAGACCTGGGCGGGTCTGGTGGACGTCAACACCGCGTACGGCTGGAACCCCGGCGCGTACCTGTCCGGCGTCGGCGAGTCCTCGGTCGCCGGGGTCGAGGCTCCACTGTGGACAGAGACGATCGTGACGTCGGCGGACATCGACTACATGGCGTTCCCGCGGCTGCCGGCGATCGCCGAACTGGGTTGGTCGCCGTGGAGCACCCACGACGTGACCGCCTTCGACGCCCGGCTCGGTGCCCAGGGTCCGCGCTGGAAGGTCATGGGCGTCAACTACTACCACTCGACGCAGATCACCTGGCCGTCGGGTTCATAGTCGAATAGCGGAACACGACCGAAGGGGGCAGACTGCGGGAAGGTGGACCGATCGAGGAGCATTCGCCATGTCTCGATTGCGGAATCTTGCCCCTGTCCTCGCCGCCGTGGTGGCGGTACCACTCGGTTTCACGGCGCCTCCGGCGCCCGCGGTAGCCGCCGGGGAAGTGCTCGCCCGCTCGCCCGAGGTCTCCACCACCACCCGGCTGGCCGACCGGCGGTCGATCGTGGTCGGCGACCGGATGTACGAGGTCGGCGCCGAGGACGGCAGCTACCCGGCGACGGGCTGGCATACGCACGGGGAGATGGGCGGCTTCTGGACCCAGCCGATCAAGGTGCTGGACGGGATCTGGTTCAACGTCGACCCGGGCCGGGCTGATCGGGCTGACCCTGCGCACCGCGCACGCCCGCAGGGTCAGCCTCACCGTGGACGCGCACTCGGAGCTGATGAAGTCCTACCCGTGGAGCGGCACCACGCCCAACCAGCAGACCTACAACCTGCCCGACACCGGCGGGTACGACGGCCAGAACCTGGTCTTCCGGGAGACCGGCACCCCGCCGGTCCCGGGCGCCGAGCCGCACGACTGGGCGGCGGTGGTCGGCTCCACCCTGCGACCGGTCGACCACCAGCTCGGTCCGAACTTCCGCGGTCCGCAGGACCCGGCGGTGATCTGCCCGGCGACCGGTCCGGACCCCGGTCGCTGCGACGACACGGTGATCGGGAAGGGCACCGGGGGCCAACTGCATTACGTGGTACGCGTCCCCGCCGGAGGTACCACCGTGTGGTTCGCGGTCGCCGGCTCGGACCGGGGGCTGGCGGCGGCCCGGTCGGCCCGCGACACGGCCCTGACCGATCCGGCCGGGCTGCTGGCCGCCAAGGTGGCGTACCGGCGGCAGTTGAACGACCGGACCGACGTGAGCCTGCCCGGTGACCCGCTGCTCCAGGCGAGCGTGGCGTGGAGCAAGCAGAACCTCGGCGACTCCGTCCAGGAGGCGCGCGATCTGCGGGTACGCCTGACCAACCAGGGCACGCAGTACCCACCGCCGGCCGGTACCGTCCCGCAGGCGCGGTGGATCGGGGCCGGGTTCCCCGACTACCCCTGGCTGTTCGCCACCGACGGCGAGTACACCGCCTTCGCGGCCGTCGCCGCCGGTCAGTTCACCGCGATCGAGAACCATCTGCGGGCGCTGCGCGACGTCAGCCTGGTCGCCAACGGCGACACCGGCAAGGTGGTACACGAGGTCGTGCCGGACGGCTCGGTGTACTTCGGCGTCAACGCCGATCCCGGCAACACCGACGAGACCGCGAAGTTCCCCAGCGCCGTGGCGCTGGTCTGGCGGTGGACCGGCGACAACGCCTTCCGCGACGAGCTGTACCCGTTCGCCGTCAAGAACCTCCGGTACATCTACGCCACCCTGGACCGGGACGGCGACGGCTGGCCGGAGGGGCTGGGCAACGTCGAGCGCCCGGGGATGGGCCAGGAGAAGCTGGACAACGCCGTCTACACGATTCGCGGGCTGACCGACCTGGCCGACATGGCGGCGAGCAGGGGCGACACCGCGACGCAGGCGTGGGCCAGCAGCCGCGCGGTCAACCTGGAGAGCCGGTTCGAGGCGGCGTGGTGGTTCGGCCCGACCGCCGACCAGTACGCCGACTCGCTGTCCGATCCCGGTGACGTGAAGGTGTTCCAGCGGCACTGGATCGGGCTGACCCCGGTCGAGGCCGAACTCGTCCAGCCGGGTCAGCCGGCGCGCCCGCTGGCCGCGACCGACCACGCGAACCTGGCCGTGAGCAAGCGCGAGGAGCCTTGCTACACCGGCACATTCGGGCTCTACCACACCGGTACCGGCGCGACCACCGCACCGACCGGCAACCCCGGCCCGACCTGTGACTCGGCCGTCTCCACGGTCCCCAGCGAACGTTCGATCTTCACCCTGGGTACGTCCATCATGGCGGTGTCCGAAGCGACGCTGGGCCGGGCCCAGGTCCGGCGGTACACCACGGACAACGCCCGGGTACAGCTCGACCCGTCGGTGTGGGAGGTGCCCGGTGACATGCCGGAGATCTCGCCGTCGCCGGACTTCGGCGCGAACATCGACAAGCTGTTCACCGAGCGGTCGATGGGCCTGCAGGCGTGGGGTACGTACGGCATCCTCTGGCCGGTCGTGCACTTCGAACTCGGCGTGGCACCGGACCTCGGCCGGGGCGCGGTCGAGGTGGTACCGCAGATCCCGGACGGGCAGTCGAGCGTCGCCGGCCGTGACATCCGACTCGGTACCGGCTCGGTCGACGTGGCGGCCACCCGTACCCCGACCCGGCTCACCACCAGGGTGACCCGGCACCTGTCGGCGGCCCTGACGATCGGCGCGGTACTCCCGGCCGGTCGTACCTGCACCGGGGTCATCCTCAACGGCGCGCCGGTCCCGTGCACGGTCGTCCCGACCGCCCGTGGCCAGGAGGTACGGGTCGCGGCCGGCGACGCCTGGACCGTACAACTGGTGGTAAGTATGGCCTGACCGAACGTGGGATGTCCGGGCCCCGCCTCGGGGTTAGCGTCGCTGGTGAGCGATCACCAACCATCGACGGTGATCGTCCATGACCCCGAGACATCAGGAGTCTGCATGAACAAGCGTCAACGACGATGGTTGTTCGGATCCGCCACGAGCGCGACCCTGGCACTGTCGGCGATCGCCGCGCCCGCACCGGCCACGTCGGTCGCCGTACACCCCACCGTCGCCGAGTACGTACAGCTCAACGGCTCGACCGGCCAGACGATCGCGATCGTCGACTCGTACGGCAGCGACACCATCGCGCACGACCTGCACGTCTTCAACACCGCCTTCGGCCTCCAGCCGATGTGCGGCGAGGAGGCGGTGACCTGCGCGGCGGGCCTGCCGACCTTCAGCGTCCTGCACCTGCAGGGCTCGCCGGCCACCACGGCACCGCCGCCAACCAGCAAGGGCCCCGGCCAGGAGGACCGCAGCGCGTGGGCGCTGGAGGTCTCGCTGGACGTGGAGACCGCACACGCGATCGCTCCGCGCGCCAACATCCTGCTGGTCGCCACCCCGACCGCGGAAACCCTGGGGGTACAGGGATTCCCGCAGATGATGGCCGCCGAGCAGTACGTCATCGACCACCACCTGGCGACCGTGATCTCGCAGTCCTTCGCCTCCGCCGAGGACGCGTTCGGCAGCGCCCAGTCCCTGGAGAACCTGCGGTACGCGTTCAAGTCCGCGGCCCAGAACGGCGTGACCGTCCTGGGTTCGTCCGGTGACAGCGGTACGGCCAACGTCCGCAAGTCACCGGTCAGCAAGGGCGGGACGCTCATCCCGTACCCGACGGTGGAGTGGCCCGCCTCCGACCCGCTGGTGACCGGGGTGGGCGGCACGTACCTGTGCACCGACCCCAACAACACCACCAGCCGGGTGGTGGACAGCACCGACCCGCCGGCCAAGTGCCGGGCCTTCCCCGGCGTCGCCGAGGTGGGCTGGACGTTCTCCGGCGGCGGGTTCAGTGACGTGTTCAGCCGGCCCGGGTACCAGGACAGCCTGCCCGCGGGCAGCACCGCGATCGGGGCCATGCGCGGGGTACCGGACGTCGGCCTCCAGGCCAGCCCGGGTACCGGGGCGCTGGTGTACATTTCGCTGCCCCCGGACGGGCAGAGTGGCCTGAGCTGCGGCTCCGCCCCGTGCAGCACCGGCTGGTACGACATCGGCGGCACGTCGCTGAGCTGCCCGCAGTGGGCCGGCCTGGTGGCGCTCGCCGACCAGGTCAACGGTGGCGGGCTCGGGCTGATCAACCCGGCGCTCTACCGGATCGGGGCGAACCCGGCCCGGTACGCGGCCGACTTCTACGACGTCACCACCGGAAACAACACGGCCGACCCGACGGTACCCGGTTACCCGGCGACCGTCGGCTGGGATCCGGTCACCGGCCTCGGTACGCCCAACGCGGCGAACCTGGTGCCCGACCTGGTCTCGGCTGCCCACGGCGGATAGCCGGTCGTTCCCCGGGCCGGCGACGCCGGCCCGGGGAACGGGTGGCCGCCGGCCAGCCCATGGAGGACAGTGGATGGATAGGGCCTCTGGCGGCGGGGAGGCGATCGTGGTGGGCCGGGCGATGGTCGAGGCGGCGCTGCGGTACGCCGCGAAGGGCTGGCCCGTCTTCCCGTGCGCGCCGCGATCGAAGGTTCCGCTGTTCGCCAACCCGCACCCCCGGCACGGCGTGCAGCGGTACCGGTGCCGGGGTTACCGCGACTGCGGCCGCCTCGGGCACGGCGTCCTGGACGCGACCACCGATCCGGACCTGATCACCGGCCCGATGTGGGGCCGGTGTCCCACCGCGAACATCGCCGTGGCCTGCGGCCGGCCCGGGCCGGACGTGATCGACTTCGATGTCGCGGCGGGCAAGCCGGGGCTGGTCAGCTTCGCCCGGCTGCGGGCGGCCGGGCTCCTGCGCGGCGTACAGGCGCTCGTCACGACCCCCAGCGGCGGCTGGCACCTGTACTTCGCCGGCAGCGCCGGTGGGCAGGGCAACGGTGCGGTGGCCCGGTACGGCGTGGACTTCCGGGGTACCGGTGGCTACGTCCTCGCCCCGCCGTCGTACACCGCGCACGGCCGGTACGTCCTGGCCGACCACCGTACGCCGACCGGGCGTGAGGTGGACTTCGCCGCGATCCGCGCCTTCCTGGACCCGCCGGGCACCCGACGGCGCCACCCGCCGGTCCGCGCGACCGACCACTCCGCGCTCGTGCGCTGGCTCCGCGCCCAGCGTCCGGGCAACCGGAACAACGCCCTGTACTGGGCCGCCTGCCGGGCGATCGAGTCCGGCGCCGGGGCGTCGGCCCTCGCCGGCCTGGTCGACGCCGCCGTCGGTACCGGCCTGTCCCGCCGGGAGGCGCGACGCACGGTCGAGTCCGCGTACCGGACGGCCTAGCGCTCGTCCACGATGCGGCGCATCTTGCCCAGCGACCGCTCCACCGTGTCCGGCTCGATGACCGCCACGTCGATGCTGACCCCGATCAGGTTCTTGACCTGGTCCGCCAGCGCCACGCCGGCCTGCGCCGCCGCCCCGGGTCGCGCCTGCGGGCGCCGCTCCACCCGTACGGTCAGCGTGTCCAGCCGCCCGTCCCGCCGCAGTACGCACTGGAAGTGCGGGGACAGCGGCGGTAGCCGCAGGATCAGCTCCTCGATCTGGGTCGGGAACACGTTCACCCCACGGACGATCATCATGTCGTCGGTACGTCCGGTGATCTTCTCGATCCGTCGCATCGGCCGGGCGGTACCGGGCAGCAGCCGGGTCAGGTCCCGGGTGCGGTACCGGATGACCGGCATCGCCTCCTTGGTCAGCGAGGTGAACACCAGCTCGCCGCGCTCGCCGTCGGGCAGCACCGCGCCGGTCAGCGGGTCGATGATCTCCGGATAGAAGTGGTCCTCCCACACGTGCAGGCCGTCCTTGGTCTCCACGCACTCGTTGGCCACGCCCGGGCCCATCACCTCGGACAGCCCGTAGATGTCCACGGCGTGGATGTCCAGCCGCTGCTCGATCTCCCGGCGCATGTCCTCGGTCCACGGCTCGGCGCCCAGGATCCCCAGCCGCAGCGACGTACCCGCCGGGTCGATGCCCTGGCGCCGCATCTCGTCCACGATGGCCAGCAGGTAGCTGGGCGTGACCATGATGATCTCGGGGGAGAGGTCGCGGATCAGCATCACCTGGCGCTCGGTCATGCCGCCGGAGACCGGGATGACGGTGCAGCCCAACTCCTCGGCCCCGTAGTGCGCGCCCAGGCCGCCGGTGAACAGGCCGTACCCGTAGGCGACGTGGACCCGCTCGCCCGGTCGCCCGCCGGCGGCGCGGATCGACCGGGCCATCAGCCGCGCCCAGGTACGGATGTCCGCGCGGGTGTACCCGACGACCGTCGGCCGGCCAGTGGTACCCGACGAGGCGTGCAGCCGGACGACCTCGTCGCGGGGTACGGCGAACATCCCGAACGGGTAGTTCTCGCGCAGGTCCGCCTTGGTGGTGAACGGGAAGCGCGACAGGTCGGCCAGGGTACGGAGGTCGTCGGGATGTACGCCGGCCCGCTCGTACGCCGCCCGGTAGTGCGCGACCCGCTCGTACGCGTACCGGACCGTCCAGCGCAGCCGCTCCAGTTGCAGCGCGCGCAGTTCCTCGACCGGTGCCCGTTCGATCGGCTCCAGGTCCTCGGATCGGGGACGCAGGTCGCGCACAGCATCAGCATGCTCCCGAGCGCCCCGGTATGCACGAACGGACCGCCAGACATCCGATGAAATTGACACAGAACGATGCGTTCATTAGCGTGAACGAATCTCGAAAGTTTGTTAACAGTCCGAGCTCCGATCCTGTCCGTACCCGCCAACGGAAAGGGGTCAACCCCTCATGCGCAGGCGTACCACCATCCTTGCCGCGTGCTCCGCGGTCCTTCTCGGGACCGGCGGTACCGCGGTCCTCACCGCCCACGCGGCCTCCGCCGCGACCACCTACGGCGTCGCACCCTACGTCGACCTGTCCGCCAACAGCTCCGGCATGCTGGACAGCGCGATCACCCAGGCCGGGCTGCGCAGCTACACCGCGGCCTTCGTCATCGGCAGCGGCTGTACACCGATCTGGGGCGACTCGCTGGACATCAACAGCTCGACGGTGAACGCGAAGATCGCGAAAGCCGAGAGCGAAGGCGCCAAGACGATCATCTCCTTCGGCGGTGCCGGCGGGGTCGAGCTGGCCCAGTCGTGCACCGACACCACGTCGCTGGCCGCCGCGTACCAGAGCGTGATCAACAAGTACCACGTGGACCATCTCGACTTCGACGTCGAGGGCGCGGCGATCGCGGACACCGCCTCGATCAACCGGCGCTTCCAGGCGATCAACCGGCTGGAGGCGGGCAACTCCGGCCTGTCGATCTCGGTGACGATCCCGGTGCTGCAGAGCGGGCCGGACGGCAACGGCACCGCGTTCCTGCAGGCCGCCAGGAGCAACGGCACCCGCATCGACGTGGTCAACATCATGACCATGGACTACGGCGGCGCCGTCTCCGACATGGGCGCCGCGGCCATCAGCGCGGCCAAAGGTACGCTCAGCGCCGCCCGCGGCGTGTGGTCGACCTTCGGCTACGCCAACCTCGGCATCACCCCGATGATCGGACAGAACGACCAGTCCGGTGAGGTCTTCACCCTCAACAACGCCCGGGACCTGCTCAGCTTCGCCAATGCCAACGGGGTCGGCCGCCTGGCGTTCTGGTCGGTCGGCCGCGACCAGCCGTGCCCCGGCGGCGCCGGCGGTGGCGCCAGCCCGAACTGCTCGAGCATCGCGCAGAACTCGCTGGACTTCACGAACATCTTCAACGGCGCCGCCGGTGGTCCGCCCCCGCCGCCGCCACCCTCGCCCACCCCGACCCCGACCGGCAGTTGCTCGGCCCCGCCTTGGAACGCGGCGACGGCGTACAACGGGGGCGCCGTGGTCTCGTTCAACGGCCACCAGTACAGCGCGAAGTGGTGGACCCAGGGCGAGGAGCCGGACACCCACTCGTCACCGACCCCCAGCGGTACCGGACACTACGCGGCCTGGCAGGCCGGGCACGCGTACGCCGTCGGTGACCTCGTCTCGTACGCCGGCCACGACTACCGGTGCCTGCAGGCGCACACGTCGCAGGTCGGATGGGAGCCGCCGAACGTACCGGCGCTCTGGCAGGCGCTGAACTAGGGATCAGCCGACGATCTCGTCATCGAGGTGCGCGGCGTACTCCGCGCCGCGCACCTCGGCGATCCGTTCGTACCGGGCGATCCGGTCGGTCCAGTCGTGGGTGACCCCGAAGGCGGCCTGCGCGAAGTTAACCCCGCGGACCGCCTCGGCCAGCTCGTCGGGCCGGTCGGTCGGGTACACCCTCGCCGGGTCACCGATCGCGACCGTCATCGGCGGCACGAACATCTCGCTGGGCAGTACCGCCCCGGCGTGGGCCAGCGCGCCGACCGCGACGACCGCGCCGGCCCCGAGCCGGGCGCCGTGCAGCACGGTGGCGTTGGTGGCCAGGTAGCAGCAGCGCCCGACGGTACAGCCGAGCAGCGTCGCGTGCGGCCCGACGAAGACGTGGTCGCCGAGCACCACCGGCCGCGGTACCGCTCCGACGGCGGTCGCGCGCAGGACGGCCTGCTCGCTGACCACGCAGGCCGCCCCGACCTCGACGGTGGCGCCCTCGGCATCGAGGACCGCCCCGTACAGGATCCGGGCACCGGGGCCGACCCGGACGTCACCGACGAGCGTCGCGTTCGGAGCGACGTACGCGCCCGGGTCGACGACGGGGGAGCGGCCCCGGTGGCGGATCAGCATCCCGACCGGTCAGCCCAGGTCGATGCCCGCGTACAGCGGGAAGTCGGCCAGCAGCTCCGCCGCCTGCTTGGCGACCCGGTCGGCGACGGCGGGATCGAGCTGGTACCGCGCCTTGGACGTACCGGGGCGGGTCTGGCTCAGGACGGTGTGGATCAGCCCGGCCGTCTCGTCCATCTGCTCCGGTCCGAACCCGCGCGTGGTCAACGCCGGTGTGCCCACCCGGATCCCCGAGGTGTACCAGGCCCCGTTCGGGTCCCGCGGGATCGAGTTGCGGTTGGTCACGATGCCCGAGTCCAGCAGCGCCTGCTCGGCCTGCCGGCCGGTGAGCCCGAACCCGTCGACGTCCAGCAGCGCGAGGTGGTTGTCGGTGCCGCCGGTGACCAGGCGTACCCCTCGGCGGACCAGCCCCTCGGCCAGCGCCCGCGCGTTGTCGACCACCCGCTGCGCGTACTCCTGGAAGTCCGGCCGGCGGGCCTCGGCCAGCGCCACCGCCTTGGCCGCCATCAGTTGCGGCAGCGGGCCGCCCAGCACCATCGGGCAGCCCCGGTCCACCTGGTCGGCCAGCTCCGGCTGGCACAGCACCATGCCGCCGCGCGGCCCGCGCAGCGACTTGTGCGTGGTCGTGGTGACGATGTGCGCATGCGGCACCGGGTCGAAGTCGCCGGTGAACACCTTGCCGGCGACCAGCCCGGCGAAGTGGGCCATGTCCACCATGAAGGTCGCGCCGACCTCGTCGGCGATCTCCCGCATGATCCGGAAGTTGACCTTCCGGGGGTACGCCGAGTAGCCGGCCACCAGGATCAGCGGCCGGAACTCCCGGGCCGCCTCCCGGACCGCCGGGTAGTCGATCAGCCCGGTCTCCGGGTCGGCGCCGTAGCTGCGCTGGTCGAACATCTTGCCGGAGATGTTGGGCCGGAACCCGTGGGTCAGGTGCCCGCCGCTGTCCAGCGACATGCCGAGCATCCGCTGGTTGCCCAGTTCCCGGCGCAGCTCGAACCAGTCCGCCTCGGTCAGGTCGTTGAGCTGGCGGGCCTGGGCGCGCTTGAGCGCGGGTGCCTCCACCCGGTCGGCCAGGATCGCCCAGTACGCCACCAGGTTGGCGTCGATCCCCGAGTGCGGCTGTACGTAGGCGTGCGCCGCCCCGAACAGCTCCCGGGCGTGCTCGGCGGCCAGCGCCTCCACCGTGTCCACGTTGCGGCAGCCGGCGTAGAACCGGCGCCCGACCGTACCCTCGGCGTACTTGTCGGACAACCAGTTCCCCATCGCCAGCAGTACCGCCGGGGACGCGTAGTTCTCGCTGGCGATGAGCTTGAGTGAGGCGCGCTGGTCGGTCAGCTCCGCACCGATCGCGTCGGCGACCCGGGGCTCCACCGCCCGTACCACCTCAAGGGCGGCACGGAACGCGGTCGACTCGGCGTTCAACAGGGACATCGAACCTCCGGTAGCTGCTCGCTGAGAGGCCCAGGCGCTCGGCATCCGTCCCACTGACGGGGCCGCTCCCCGATGGTTGTCCATCCCAGCGCGCCAGTCACGGCCCGGCCAGATCCTACCCGGCCAGCCGGTGCCCCGGTGCGAGGACCTACGGCAGTACCTGGATCTTGCGGCCGATGCCGGCCGCGAACTGCTCCAGCGCCTGCGGGTACTTGTCCAGGGGCAGCCGGTCGCTGATGAACACCTCCGGGTCCAGGATGCCGGTGGCGAACAGGTCGGCGGCCCGTTCGTAGCTGTGCAGGACCGCCATCGAACCGGTGATGGTGATCTCCTCGTGGTAGATCCGGTACGGCTCGATGCTCGCCCGGGTGGCGTAGTCGGCCACCCCGAACTGCAGGAACGTCCCGCCCTTGCCGACCCGGCCCAGCCCGTCCTGGATGGCGCGGGCGTTGCCGGTGGCGTCGACGACGATCTGCCAGCCGCGCGGCCGGTCGATCTCGGCGGCGCTCGCGGCCGCCGTGGTGCAGCCCAGCTCCTGGGCCGTGGCCAGCCGTTCGGGGTTGATGTCCACGACGTCGACGGACACCGCGCCGGTACGTTTGGCCAGCTCCAGCATCATCAGGCCCATGGTGCCGGCGCCGTAGATGAGGATCGTGGCGGCAAGTTCGGCGCGCAGGATGTCGTACCCGCGCACGGCGCAGGACAACGGTTCGATCAGCGCCGCGTCCTGCGTGCGTACGTGCTCGGGCAGCGGTACGCAGTTGGCGACCGGCGCCCGGGCGTACTGGGCGGCCCCGCCCGGTACGCTGACCCCGATCGCCGCCCAGCGCTCGCACAGGTTGTTGTGCCCGCGCCGGCACTGGTAGCACTCGTTGCAGAACAGCGACGGGTCGACCGCGACCCGGTCACCGGTGCGCCGCTCGGTGACCGCGCTGCCGACCGCCACGACCGTACCGGCGAACTCGTGCCCGGGCACGATCGGCAGCGTCGGGGCGAACTCGCCGTGCAGGATGTGCAGGTCGGTGCCGCACAGCCCGCACGCGGCCACCTCGACGACCACGTCCCGGGGCCCCGGCGTCGGGTCCTCGACCTCGGTCACCTCGACCTTGCCCGGGGCGCTGATCACGGCCGCTTTCATTTGACAGCTCCCAGCGACAGGCCCTGGACAAGCTTGTCCTGGGCGGCGAACCCCGCGGCGAGTACCGGCAGGGAGATCGCGGTGGCGGCGGCGCACACCTTGGCCAGGAACAGGCCCTGGCTGGTGACGAAGCTGGTGAGGAACACCGGGGCGGTCTGGGCGACGGTGGCGGTGAGCACACGGGCGAACAGCAGTTCGTTCCAGCTGAAGATGAAGCAGATCAGGACCTCGGCCAGGAACGAGTGCATCATCCACACCGCGATGGGCAGGTTCATCGAGGTGTACAGGATGACCATCAGCCAGATGTTGTCCAGCAGGCCGAGCTTCTGCGCGATCAGGTAGATCGGCAGCAGCGCGGCGACCGCCGGAAGCATCTTGGTGGACAGGAAGAAGAACAGCACGTCGGTCCACTTGCGGACCGGCTTGATCGCCAGGGCGTACGCGGCCGGAATCGCCAGTGCCAGCACCAGCAGCGTGGAGGCGATACTCGCGGTCGCCGAGTTGATCAGTGGCGGCCAGGGACTGGCCCCGGTGGTGGCTCCGAAGAACTCCCGGTACCCGTCCAGGGTCAACGGCGCGGTGAACTTCGGCGGGTTGGTACCGGCGTCGGCCTCGCTGTGCAGCGAGGTGAGCACCATCCAGGCCACCGGCAGGAAGAACACGATGCCGACCAGCCAGGCGACCAGCCCCCACAGCGCGTTGGCGCGCCGGCGGGCCCGGTTCGGCCGGTTCGTCGCGGGGGCGGCGGTGGTCGGAGTGGTGGCGACCGCGGTCATCGCTTGGCCTCCTCGCGGAACAGGGACGAGACCACGCGCAGCGCGAAGGTGGCGATGATGATCGTACCGATCACCACGACCACTCCGGCCGCGGACGCGCGTCCGTAGTCGTGGGCCTGGTAGAAGGTCTGGTAGATGGTGTACGGCAGGTTGGCCGTACCCAGCCCGCCAGAGGTGATCGTGAAGACCGCGTCGAAGTTCTGCACCACGTAGATCGAGCCGAGCAGCGCGCCCAGCTCCAGGTACCGGCGCAGGTGCGGCAGCGTGATGTAGCGGAAGGTCTGCCAGGCGCTGGCCCCGTCCACCGTGGCGGCCTCGAACGCCTCGGCCGGGCGGCTCTGCAGCCCGGCCAGCAGGATCAGCATCATGAACGGCGTCCACTGCCAGACCAGCGCGGTGACCACGGCCGCCTTGGGCGACTGGGTGATCCAGTCCGGCTGCGGCGGACTGTTGGCGCCGAACAGGTGCCACACGTCGGTGAGTACGCCGTTGAACAGCCCGTACACCGGGTTGAACAGGGCGTGCTTCCACAGCAGCGCGGAGGCCACCGGGACCACCAGGAACGGGGCGATCAGCATGGTCCGGACCAGCCCCCGGCCCAGGAACACGCGGTCCAGCAGCAGCGCGATCAGCAACCCGAGCAGCAGGCTGACCAGCACCACGGAGACCGTCAACTCGACCGTGGTCACGATCGAGGCGCGCAGCGCCGCGTCGGTCAGTACCGTCCGGTAGTTGTCCACGCCGGTGAAGCGCACCTGGTCGGGGTACAGCGCATTCCAGTTCATGAATGAGATGACCAGCGTGGCCACGAACGGCAGCTGGGTCACCACGATCAGAAAGACCAGCGCGGGCAGCAGCGGCGCCCGCCGGATCCAGGCGGTCCGGCGCGGCTGGGCCCGGGCCGGCCGCGCGCCGACCGGGCGGACCACCCGGGCGGTCGCGGTTTCTACGGCACTCATCGGCTCTCCCTGTGCGGTACGGGTGCCCCCGCCGGCGGGACGGGGGCACCCACCGGCTACTTGCCCTGGTACTTGGACGCGACCTTCGCGGCCAGTTGCTGGCTCTGGGCGAGAGCCTGGTCGACACCCAGCTGTCCGGCGATCGACGAGCTGATCGCCTGGGACACCTGGGTACCCAGATCGGTGAACTCCGGGATGTCGACGAACTGGATGCCGATCGTCGGGCGGGGCTGCACCCCGGGGTTACGCGGGTCGGCCGACTGGATCGAGGTCAGCGTCTGCTGGTAGAACGCGGCGGCGGCCTGCTGGTAGGACGGGTTGGCATACAGCGAGGCCCGCTTGCCCGCCGGTACGCTCGCCCAGCCCAGCTTGTTGCCGACCAGGTTCTCGTAGTCCTTGCCCGAGGCCCAGGAGATGAACTTCCACGCGTTGTCGGCGTGCTTGCTCGCCTTCTGCATTCCCCACGCCCAGGTGTACAGCCAGCCCGAGCTCTTGGTCTGGACCACCGGGGCCTGCGCGTACCCGATCTTCCCGGCGACCGGGGAGCCGGAGCCTTCCAGTGCGCCGGCGGCCGACGTCGCGTCGTACCACATGGCGACCTTGCCCTGCTCCAGGTTGTTCAGGCACTCGGTGAACCCGGCCTGCGGTGCCCCGGCCTCCCCGTGGGTACGCACGAGGTTGACATAGAAGTTGGTCGCCTGGGACCACTGCGGGCTGGTGAGCTGCGCCTGCCAGTCCTTGGTGAACCAGGTACCGCCGAAGGTGTTGACCACCGTGGTCAGCGGGGCCATCAGCTCACCCCAGCCCGGCTGGCCGCGCAGGCAGATGCCCTTCATGCCCGGCTGCGCCCCGTCCACCCGGGTGGCCAGGTCGGCCACCTGTTGCCAGGTCGGCTTGTCCGGGACGGTCAGCCCCTTGGCCGCGAAGACGTCCTTGCGGTACATCAGGAACGAGGACTCGCCGTAGAAAGGCTCGGCGTAGAGCTTGCCGTCGTCGGCGGTCAGCGAGGTGGTCATCGACGGCAGAATGTCGGCCTGGTTGAAGCCGGTGTCAGCCTTGACGTAGTCGTCCAGCGGGTGCAGCCAGCCGTTCTTGGCGTAGAACGGCACCTCGAAGTTGCTGATCGTGGCCACGTCGTACTGGCCGGCCTGGCTGGAGAACTCCTGGCTGATCTTGTCGCGGACGTCGTTCTCCGGCAGCACCGTGTAGTTCACCGTGATGCCGGTCTGCTTGGTGAAGTTGTCGGCGGTCAGCTTCTGCAGGTCGACCATCTGCGGGTTGTTCACCATGAGGACGTTGATGGTCTTGCTGCCGCCGGTACTGCCGCCACCGGCGCCGGAGCACCCGGTCAGCGCGATCGCCAACGCCGGCAAAACCGAAAAAACCAGAATCAATTGCCCACGTTTGTACACAGCCCACCTCCAAGGGGTGTGACCAGGGAGCGGTGATATGTCGGGTCAGACCCGGATGACCTGGGGCCCGAGCAGTGAGTACCGGTGCGCTTCGGTGGCCGGTAGCGCGGTGTCCGTGATGATCGTTTCGAAGTCCCCGATCTCGGCGAACCGGCAGAAGCTGGAGACGCCGAACTTGGTGTGCACGCCGCAGAACACCCGGCGCCGGGCGGCCCGGATGACCTGCGACTTCACCTCGGCGACCGCGGGGTCCGGCGTGGTCAGCCCGTGTTCGCGGGAGATCCCGTTGGCCCCGACGTACGCCAGGTCCAGGACGAACCCGGACAGCATCCGGGTCGTCCAGTGGTCCACCGTGGCCAGGGTCCGGCCCCGGACCCGGCCGCCGAGCAGCAGGACCGTGGCCGATTCCCGGGCCGCCAGCAGGGCGGCGGTGGGCAGCGACGCGGTCACCACGGTCAACGACCGGTTCGGCGGCAGCGCCTCCGCGATGAGCTGCGGGGTGAAGCCTTCGTCGATGAAGATGGTCTCCGCGTCGCCGAGCAGCTCGGCGGCCGCGGCCGCGATCCGGCGTTTCTCCGGTACGCGGCGCGTGGTGCGCGTCGCCAGGGACGTCTCGAACCGCGACGTCTCCACCGGGTACGCCCCGCCGTGGGTCCGGTGGACGAAGCCGTGCCGCTCCAGGACCCGCAGGTCCCGCCGGACGGTCTCCGGTGCCACCCCGAGCTCGGCAGCCAGCTTGCCCACGTCCACCGAGCCCTCGGCGCGTGCGGAGGCGAGAATCTGGTGCTGACGTTCCTCCGCCTGCACGCCGCTCACCTCTGCCAGACAAGCCCCGGATGACTTACTCGTGACGAATTTCTAACACCGCCGAGACGTGGTCGCCGGATTCGCACGGGCACCATCTCCGCCCACTCTATGCCCGCTTGGGCCGCCACCGGTCAGGACAAAATAGGTGCCTAGCGGTCGATATCGTGCCGCCCGTCGCGCCCGTACGGGCACCGGCGTTGCCCGGTTGCCGTCCGTACGGCACCGCAACGGTCAGCCTCGCGCTGCGGGAGGATGGAGCCATGACGACTTCCGCCTGTACCCATCTCGGCCAGATCCACCCGGTGACTCCGCGTGCCGACGGGTGCGAGGACTGCCTGCGTGCCGGTGGCCAGTGGGTACACCTGCGGCTGTGCATGACGTGTGGCCACGTCGGCTGCTGCGACAGCTCGCCGGGCCGGCACGCCACGGCGCACTTCCACGCCGCCGGTGACCCGATCGTCCAGTCCTACGAGCCGGGTGAGAACTGGTTCTGGTGCTACACCGACGAGGTGGGCTTCGAGATCCCCGGCGCCCCGTCGTACGCGCACAGCTGACCCGGGCGCAATCTCCCGATCCCGGCCGTACAGTGGCGGGCATGAGCCGCGCCGCCATGCTGACGGTCGACGACGATCCGGCGGTGTCCCGCGCCGTCGCCCGGGACCTGCGCCGCCGGTACGGGCAGGACTACCAGATCCTGCGCGCCTCCTCCGGTGCCGAGGCTCTCGACGCGCTGCGGGAGATCAAGTTGCGCGGTGGCCGGTTGGCGGTGATGCTGGCCGACTACCGGATGCCGCAGATGAACGGCGTGGAGTTCCTGGAGCAGGCGATGGACCTGTTCCCGAACGCCCGCCGGGCACTGCTGACCGCGTACGCCGACACCGACGCGGCGATCCAGGCGATCAACCTGGTCGACGTCGACCACTACCTCCTCAAGCCGTGGGACCCGCCGGAGGAGAAGCTGTACCCGGTGGTGGACGAGCTGCTCGCGGCCTGGCAGGCGGCCGGCGAGCGGGAGGTCGACGAGGTCAAGGTCGTCGGGCACCGGTGGAGTGCCCCGTCGTACCGGATCCGCGACTTCCTGGCCCGCAACCTGGTGCCGTACCGCTGGTTCCCGGCCGACGAGCCGGAGGGGCGCCGGCTGCTGGACGCGGCCGGCGTGGGTCCGGAGGCCATCCCGTTGGTGGTGACCCCGGACGGGCGGGCCCTGGCCGTACCGACGGCCGCGGACGTGGCGGCGGCGGTGGGCATGACGACCGCGCCGGTCCGGGACTTCTACGATCTGATCATCGTCGGCGGTGGCCCGGCCGGCCTGGGCGCGGCGGTGTACGGCGCCTCCGAGGGCCTGCGCACCGTGCTGGTCGAGCGCAAGGCCATCGGCGGGCAGGCCGGCCAGAGCTCGCGCATCGAGAACTACCTGGGCTTCCCCGACGGGGTGTCCGGTGCCCAGCTCACCGAACGGGCCCGCCGGCAGGCCGGCCGGTTCGCGGCCGAGGTGCTCACCACCCGTGACGTGGTGGGTCTGGAGGCCCGTGGCCCGGCCCGGGTGGTGCGCTTCGCCGACGGCGCCGAACTGTCGGCGCACACGGTGATCCTGGCGACCGGGGTGTCGTACCGGCCGCTGGTCGCGCCCGGGGTCGCCGAGCTGACCGGGCGCGGGGTGTACTACGGCTCGGCGGCCACCGAGGGTCCCGGCTGCGCGGGGACCGACGTGTACATCGTCGGCGGGGCCAACTCCGCCGGCCAGGCCGCGCTGTTCTTCTCCCGGTACGCCCGCACGGTCACCCTGGTCGTACGCGGTGACTCGCTGGAGCGGTCGATGTCGTACTACCTGATCCAGCAACTGGCCGCGATCGGGAACATCCAGGTGCGTACCCGGTGCCAGGTCGTCCAGGCGTACGGCGAGGAGCACCTGGAGGCGGTGACGTTGTGCGACAGCAAGGAGGGCACCACGTCCACCGTCGAGGCCGGGCACCTGTTCGTGTTCATCGGCGCGGAACCGCGTACCGACTGGCTCGACGGCGCCGTCCACCGTGACCCGCACGGCTTCGTCTACACCGGGCCGGACCTGTTGACCGACGGGCGGCGACCGGCCGGCTGGGACCGCGACCGCGACCCGTTCTACCTGGAGTGCAGCGTCCCGGGCATCTTCGCGGCCGGCGACGTCCGGGCCAACTCGGTCAAGCGGGTGGCCTCGGCGGTCGGCGAGGGCGCGATGGCCGTGACCCTGGTGCACACGTACCTGGAGGCGCAATGAGCGAGGCGCAATGAGCGAGGCCCGCCTCACCCCGGCGGAGTTGAAGACGCTGTTCCTGTTCGAGTCGCTGACCGACGAGCAGCTCGCCTGGCTGGCCCGGCGGGGTACCGTCCAGGACTTCCCGGCGCGGGCCACCGTGTTCGCCGAGGGCGAGCCCGCCGAGGGGTTCTTCATGCTGCTGTCGGGGACGTTGGCGCTGTCCCGCCGGGTACAGCAGGATGACGTCGAAACCAACCGGACCGACCAGCGCGGCGTGTACATGGGCGCCACCCAGGCGTACCTGCCGGACGATCCGGCGGTGCCGCGCACGTACACCGCCTCGATGCGGGCGGTCACCGACTGCACCTTCTTCGTGCTGACCGCCGACGACTTCGGCACCGTCATGCGTACCTGGTTCCCGATGGCGGTACACCTGCTCGAAGGGTTGTTCTTCGGCATCCGTACCAATCAGGCGTTGATCGGCGAACGGCAGCGCCTGGCCGCACTCGGCTCGCTCACCTCGGGCCTGATGCACGAGCTGAACAACCCGGCGGCCGCCACCGTCCGGGCGACCGCCGCGCTGCGCGAGCGGGTCGCCGGCATGCGCGGCAAGCTGGGCATGCTCGCCGACGGCCGGATCGCCCCCGAGCAGTTGCGGTCGTTGACCCAGCTCGTCGAGTCGATGATCGAGCGCGCGGCCAAGGCGCCGGAGCTGACCGCCCTGCAGACCAGCGACCGCGAGGACGAGCTGGGCGAGTGGCTGGACGCGCACCACGTGCGGGCGGGCTGGGACCTGGCCCCGGTGTTCGTCGCGGGCGGCATCGACGTCGAGTGCCTGGAGGAGATCGCGGCCAGCGTCGCGCCGGGCCTGCTCGACCAGTCGCTGCGCTGGATCGGGTACGCGCTGGAGACCGAGCAGCTGATGACCGACATCGAGGACGCCGGTACCCGGGTGTCGTCGCTGATCGCGGCGGCCAGACAGTACTCCCAACTGGACCGGGCCTCGCGCCAGTGGATCGACGTGCACGAGGGCC
>VAXX01000176.1 GCA_005885115.1 Actinomycetota bacterium
CAGGTCGACCAGTTTCAGTCCTATGTCCGGGCCGGTGGCGGGGAAGAGCCGCGTGCCCTGGCCGACGATCACGGGATAGGTGAGCAGCACGATCTCGTCGACCAGCCGGTGGTGGAGCAGCCAGCGGATCAGGGTGCCACTGCCCCACACTTGCAGCTCACCGCTCGGCTCGGCGCGCAGCTCTCCGACGGCGGTCGCGACGTCACCGGACAGGACGGTCGTGTCCGCCCATTGCGGGTCGGTGAGCGTGGTGGAGGCGACGTACTTGGGCCGCGTGTTCAGCGCCTCTCCGATGGGGTTTCCGGGATCCATGCCTGCTCCCCAGGAGCCGGCGAAGATCTCGTAGGTCCGCCGGCCGAACAGGAACGCGTCGGCGCGCTGGAAAGTCTGGCTGATGAACGTCGAGGCCTCGTCGTCGTGCAGCGGCGGGGCCCATCCGAAGCGCTCGAATCCGCCGCTACGCTCCTCGTCCGCCGCGCCGGCTTCGCGCCGTGTCCCTACGTCAATCCGTCGATGCCCCTGCGTCACTCCGTCGAGAGAGACGTTCGTGACGGTCGTCAATTTCATGGTCACAGCTCCCTTCGCGGTTGCGGCGTCGTTCAGTATGACCGGACCGCGGCGGCGATGGCTTCGAGAGCTGAGGGGTGCCCTGACGGCCGAAGATGTTCGCGACATCGGGCGGTGGCGGTTGGCGGCTTCCGGGTCGCCGCGCAACGGTTGCCGCGGGAGGATCGGGGCATGGACTATGTGCGGTTGGGTTCGACCGGGCTGAAGGTCTCCCGGATCTGTCTGGGCATGATGAGCTACGGCGACAAGACGCGGCGCGCGTGGGCGCTGGACGAATCGGACGCCGAACCGATCGTGCGCCGTGCCGTCGAGGGCGGCGTCACGTTCTTCGACACCGCGGACGTGTACTCCACCGGGGTCAGCGAACAGATCACCGGACGCCTGCTCGGCAAGCTGTTCGGTAACCGTGACGACCATGTATTGGCTACCAAAGTGCACGGTGTGATGGGTGAGGGCCCGAACGACCGTGGCCTGTCCCGCAAGCACATCCTCGCCGCCATCGACAACTCGCTGCGCCGGCTCGGGACCGACTACGTGGATCTGTATCAGATCCACCGGTTCGACCCCGAGACGCCGATCGAGGAGACCATGGAGGCGCTGCACGACGTGGTACGCGCCGGCAAGGCCCGCTACCTCGGCGCGTCCAGCATGTACGCCTGGCAGTTCGCCTCGATGCAGCACACCGCGCGGACGCACGGCTGGACGAGGTTCGTGTCGATGCAGAACCACTACAACCTGGTGTACCGCGAGGAGGAGCGGGAGATGATCCCGTACTGCCTGGCCACCGGGGTGGGCGCGATCCCGTGGAGCCCGCTGGCCCGCGGTCTGCTCGCCGGTAACCGTGGCCGTGGCGGCCAGAAGCGCACGGTACGCGCGAACAACGACGAGTTCGGCGACAGCCTCTACACCGACGACGACTTCGCCGTGGTGGAAGCGGTCAACGACGTGGCTGCGGACAAGGGCGTCAAGCCGGCCCAGGTGGCGTTGGCCTGGCTGCTGGGTAAGGCGGGCGTCACCGCACCGATCGTCGGCGCGACCAAACTCGAACACCTGGAGGACGCGCTCGGCGCGCTGGAGGTGACCCTGTCCGACAAGGACGTCGAGCGGGTCGAATCGTCGTACCAGCCGCACCCTATCCGCGGGCACCAGTAGCCGACCGGGGCGCGCCGACACCCGTACCCCATGTCCACGGGGTTTCCTCAACGTCCACACCGAATGCACCCCGCGGCTGGAACGGCAGCGCGGGCAGCCGTCGGCGGCTCTCTGCAAGGCCGTGCTTGCGCGTCTCTTCCCGAATTACGATGGAGGAACCGGTACGCGGGCGAGGAGACGTGATGAGCGACTGGAACGACAAGATCATCGAGGAGTTCCGCGCCAACGGTGGGCATGTTGGCGGTCAGTTCGCTGGCGCGCCGCTACTGCTGTTACACACGGTGGGCGCCAAGAGCGGCCAGCCTCGCGTGAACCCGATGATGTACCAGAAGGTGGACGGCGGCTACGCCGTGTTCGCGTCCAAGGGTGGTGCTCCCGCAAGTCCCGACTGGTACCACAACCTGCTCGCCCATCCGCGGGTTCAGGCGGAGATCGGTACGGACAAGGTGGAACTGGTCGCCAGAGTCGCCGTAGGGGACGAGCGGGAACGCATCTGGAGCGCGCAGAAGGCCGCGTATCCGGGCTTCGCCGACTACGAGCGGAAGACTGCCCGCCAGATCCCGGTCGTCGTACTGGAAGCCGCGCCGTAGGCGGTGCGGCGATCGACATGCATCTGCTCATGCCGCCATGGCCACGTGTCGTCGTCATTTGACCGGGCGGGGTCCGTACCGGGCCTGTAGGGCTCGCACGGTCGTTTGATCCGACAGGTCCACGCGGCGGACATCGCCGCGCTGGAGGTTGTCGGCGTCGACGATCCCGATGGTGAGGGAGGAGAGCGGGGCGAGCCGGCTCTGCCAGATGAGCCGCTCGGTGTCATCGAGTACGGGCGCGAAATCGGTGCCGCCCTTGACCTTCACCGACGCGTCGGCCCGTTCCGAGGCATCGAGGCTGTTCTGGTAGATGACCTGCGCGGAGACCACGTCGGGGCGCTGTTCCAGGGTGTGCTGGATCTGTGCGGTGATGGCATCCATGGCGGCCTGTTCGGCGGGGCTGGTCGGGTTGACCACCGAACACCCTCCCAGGAGCACGGCCAGAATCGCCGCAGTGGTTGCGAGTAGGCGACGGACAGACATCACCGATCCCCCTGTCACGGTGTTCGGGTCAGATCGTAAACCTGCGTCTGACCGGTATTGGTCGTGCCCAGAAACGCGCTGGCACTGTCGCGGTATGCCCGTACGGACGGGTCGGCACTGGTGTCGAGGGCTTGCGCGGCGGGCAGGTAGGACTTGTTGGTGGAGTGGTCGCCGCCGATGGTGCCGAGTTGGTTGTCGAAGGTGACGGTGGTCCGGTTGGGCCGGTCGGGGTTGGCGGCGGCGTCGAGGTGTGGCACGATGTCGTGGCTGTTCTCCAGGGACAGCACCTGGACGTTGGCGGGGATGTCGACGCGGCCGATCGGGGAGCCGGCGGTCAGGACGTGGGTGACGTTGAAGTTGAACCCGCCGGTACCGGAGTCGTGCGCGGCCTGCGCGGCGACCATGCCGCCCTGGCTGTGTCCGACGAGCATGACCGGGTCGGTGGGGCTGGCCCCGGCGCGGCGCAGCGCTTCGGCGATGGCTTCCTCCCGCGCGGTGACGTCGCCGCCGAGGACGTGGACGTTGGTACCGAGGTCGTTGAGCGAGGGGTTGGCGCTGCCGGGTCCGTCCCAGACCTTGGTACCGGGGATGTCGACGACGTACGCCTTGCTGCCGTCGGGGTGGGTGATCACCCGTACGTCGATCTGATCCGGCGATCCGGCGTGTGCCAGTCCGTTGCGGTAGTCCAGGCCGTCCATCAGGTCCCCGAACCCGTTCGGGAGGTGCGTCGCCCGGGGGTCGCTCGTGTCGATGCCCGCGTCGGTGACGGTGGCGTGGCCGTCGGGGTACAGCTGGCCGACGAGGTGGGCGGCGGAGGGTACGTCGCCTTCGAACAGGCCGGTCAGCCTGGTGACCAGGCCGGGGCTGGCGCCGACGAGGTCGTCGACGAGGCCGGGGTGGTCGGTGATGAAGCGCTGGTAGTCGAACTTCCCGCCCAGGCCGAAGTACACGGCCGCGGCACCGCCGGCGACCAGCAGCAACGGCAGCCCGACCACCACCCCCGCCGGGGCGAGGTATCCGGCGGCCCAGCGGATGTCGTCGAGCAGCTGCGCCTGTGCGGCGTCGGTGAACCGGTACGCGTCGGCGACCACCCGCAGCGCGACGGCCCGTTCGGCGTACCCGACGCTGAGCGCGGTCAACCCGCCGCGCCCGTCCAGCGCCCCGAGCAGCGTTTCGATGAACCGGGCCGCCCCGGCCGGATCGAGGATGGCCGAGGCGGCCAGGTTGGGGTCGGCGAGGATCGTGTGGCATTCGACGCTGACCTGAGCGAGGGTGGCCGCGAGGTCGTCGCTGCTGATGGCGAGGGTGTGCAGGTCTTCCAGTTGGGCGTACGTGCCGCCGGTCCCGCCGCTCACGTGCAGGTCACGGCTGTCCACTGTGGACCTCCACCAGTTCGGCGATCGCCGGCGCCAGCCATACCCCGATGTCGCGCCGGGCGACCGGTACCAGCTCGACCATCCGCTGCCCGGTTTCGTCGGGTATCGGGCGGATGCCGACCCAGCCGTGCCCGGTAGCGATCCACACGACCTGGCCCACGTACGCGTCGTCGTCGGCGTGCCCGGTGACCAGAGCACGCAGGGTCGCCGTACCGGAGTCGGTCAGCCGTTGCGCCAGCCGCGCCTGCGCCTGGGTCAGGCCGAGTGCCCGCGTCGCGTCGGGCCCGCCGAACCGGTCGAGGTGATCGAAGTGTTCCAGCGCCGCCAGGGGCAGCCGCCCGGCCAGAGATACCCCGTCCTCCTGACCGAGCACCGCGCTCACCCGGGTACGCCCGCCGCCGAACGCATCCGGCTCGGGTACCGCCCGGATCAGCTCGCGGCCGACCGCCTCGGCGGGGAACACCGACAGCTCGACCTGCTCGCCGGGCAGCGTGAGCAGACCCGCCCCCAGCGGTCCGGCGACCGCGTATACCGCGCGCAGGCCCAGTCCCTGCCCGGCCACCTCCACCCGTACCCCGACCGTCGGTCGGCCCAGCACCCCCAGCGTGGTGGCGAGCGCCGGTACCGGCCGGGGTGGATCCCCGACGACGAGGCCCCGCGCTGCCAGGCTCGCCTCCGCCGCGGCATTCGGATCGGCCGGGAACCCGGACGGCAGAACGACGCCCGCCGCCGCGGCCAGCGCAGCGACCTCCGCGGTGGTCAGCACCAGCCGACGGGCCGCGTCCATCAGATCACCCCCTGGCCACGCATGAACCGACCGACCTCGAGCCAGCGCGGGTCACCCGTACCGGGCAGGTTATGCGGCCCCACCGGCCAGCCCGCCCACGGGGGCAGGCCCACCGCCTCGCTCACTGTGTTCGCCGCGTTCTCCAGCCAGCTCGCGTGCCGGGTGAACCAGTCGCTGACCTCCCGCTCGAACTCGCCAATCAGCGCCAGGACGTGGCGCACCTGCTCGGCGTGTTTACGCAACACCGCCGCGGCCTGCTCCAACTCGCTGGCGGCCCGGTCACACGCCGCCGTGTCCCCGGCGACCCGGTCGCGGTACCCATCCGCCGACGACGACACCCACCGCGCCGCAAATCCTTGCCGCTGATGATCGGCCGCATGCTGGCGTACCTGCCCGGCCCGGGCCACCAGGGCATCGGCCAACCGCTCCAACTCGTCCGGATCACCCGGAATCGTCATGCCCACACGCCCCCCGAACCCGCAGCCATGCCCGTCGATTGCAGACGCTACCGAATCCACGCCGGCCGAGGGGGACGCGCTGCGGATCGGGTCCGGCTGTCCTATGGTCGGGGGAGTACGGATTCGCTCCCGGACCGGCGGAGGTCGGCGATGGGTCTAGCCGCCTGGATCAAGGGCTGGCCGGTGTACCGGCAGCTGACCGGCGCCGATCCGCTGGGTCGGGGAGCCGCCGTGCGTTCGTCCCGAACCGACGGGCTGGCAGCCCGGATCGAGAACGCCGACACCGTGGCCCGTTCGGTGTGCCCGTACTGCGCGGTGGGTTGCGGGCAGCGGGTGTACGTCAAGGACGGGCAGGTCATCCAGATCGAGGGTGACCCGGACTCGCCGATCTCCCGGGGCCGGCTGTGCCCGAAGGGCTCGGCGAGCAAGAGCCTGGTCACCAGCCCGCTACGGGTGACCAGGGTGCGGTACCGCCGGCCGTACGGCACGGACTGGGAGGACCTGGACCTCGATACGGCGATGGACATGATCGCCGATCGGGTGATCGCCGCCCGGGCGGCCCGATGGCAGGAGACCGACGAGGCGGGCCGGCCACTGCGCCGTACCCTCAACATCGCAAGCCTCGGCGGCGCGACGCTGGACAACGAGGAGAACTACCTCATCAAGAAGCTGTTCACCGCGCTCGGGGCGATCCAGATCGAGAACCAGGCGCGCATTTGACACTCCTCCACCGTCCCCGGTCTGGGGACCAGCTTCGGCCGTGGCGGCGCCACCGGGTTCCAGCAGGACCTGGCCAACGCTGACTGCGTCATCATCCAGGGATCGAACATGGCCGAGTGCCACCCGGTCGGGTTCCAGTGGGTGATGGAGGCCAAGCGGCGCGGCGCGAAGATCATCCACGTCGACCCCCGGTTCACCCGGACCAGTGCGCTGGCGCACACGTATGTGCCGATCCGGGCGGGTACCGACATCGCGTTCCTCGGCGGCGTCGTCAACTACATCCTGAGCAACGAGCTGGACTTCCGGGAGTACGTGCTGGCGTACACCAACGCGGCGACCATCGTCAGCGAGGAGTTCCAGGACACCGAGGACCTCGACGGGCTGTTCTCCGGCTTCGACCCGGACAAGCGGGTGTACGACCAGAGCAGCTGGGCGTACGCGGGCCAGGACCAGGCGCCCGGGCACGACGACAGCCACGTCCAGCGGGAGACGGCCGGCGCGCTGCGGCACGAGTCGCACGGAGCGCCGGTACCCCGGCACGTCGAGCGGGACGAGACCCTCAAGCACCCGCACTGCGTGTACCAGATCCTCAAGCGGCACTACGCCCGCTACACCCCGGAGGTGGTGGAGCAGGTCTGCGGCGTACCCCGGGAGCTGTTCGACGAGGTGTGCCGGGCCTGGACCGGGAACTCGGGCCGGGAGCGCACCACCGCGCTGGTGTACTCGGTCGGCTGGACCCAGCACAGCGTGGGCGTGCAGTACATCCGCACCGG
This sequence comes from Actinomycetota bacterium, assembly GCA_005885115.1. Lineage (GTDB taxonomy): Bacteria > Actinomycetota > Actinomycetes > Mycobacteriales > Micromonosporaceae > AC-43. The sequence goes on from VAXX01000176.1 coordinate 6,907, forward strand.
CGCGATCATCCAGCTCCTGCTGGGCAACATGGGCCGCCCCGGCGGCGGCGTCATGGCGCTGCGCGGGCACGCGAGCATCCGGGGTTCGACCGACATCCCGACCCTGTTCAACCTACTGCCCGGGTACCTGCCGATGCCGCACCACCAGATGCACGAGACGTTCCGGCAGTGGGTGGACGGCATCCGGCACCCCGGGCAGAAGG
>VAXX01000474.1 GCA_005885115.1 Actinomycetota bacterium
GGCGTACGGGGAGAGCGTCAATCCGGCGTTCGAGCTGCCGGTGATCGGCAAGTGGGCCGGGTACGGGCTGCTCATGGAGCTGATCGCCGCGCTGACCGGGCTCGGCATCGGTACCCTCATCGTGATCCGCCTGCTCAACCTGCCCCGCTGGCGGGGCCGGAGCCGGTTCGCCGGCTCCACCTTCTGGCAGGCGTACTACGTCGAGTACACGATCGTCGCGATCGTCGTCTGCATCTTCCTGATCCGGGGCTTCAAGGCCGCCAACGGACAGTTGCCGT
>VAXX01000475.1 GCA_005885115.1 Actinomycetota bacterium
CCCAGTGCCCGGCCTGGAACACCGCCAAGCCGCTCTCGCCGAAGCTGCTCGTCCTGTCGCTGCGCGACCACGCGTACGCCAAGGCCCCGTACGTGCTGGCCGGCGCGGACCACTCGAAGGTCAACGCGTTGGCGCTGGCGGAGGCGGCCCGCCCGCTCGTGGGTACCGCGCAGGAGCAGGGCGTGATCGACCCTGACGTGCTGTGGTCGTGCACCACCTGCGGGGCCTGCGTCGAGCAGTGCCCGGTGGACATCGAGCACGTCGACCACATCGTCGACATGCGCCGGTACCAGGTGCTGATCGAGTCCAACTTCCCCAGCGAGGCCGGCGTGATGCTGCGCAACCTGGAGAGCCGGGGCAACCCGTGGGGCGCCCCACCGGCTACCCGGGAGGACTGGACGAAGGGACTCGACTTCGAGGTCCCCCGGGTCGAGGCTGGTGGTGAGTTCGAGTACCTGTTCTGGGTCGGCTGCGCCGGCGCGTTCGAGGACCGGGCGAAGAAGACCACCCGCGCGGTGGCGACCCTGCTGCACGAGGCGGGCGTCAGCTTCGCGATCCTGGGCAACAACGAGACCTGTACCGGCGATCCGGCGCGCCGGATGGGCAACGAGTTCGTCTTCCAGGGCCTGGCCCAGCAAAACGTCGAGACGCTCAACGAGGCCGGCGTCACCAAGATCGTGGCCACCTGCCCGCACTGCTTCAACACCCTGGCCAACGAGTACGGGCAGCTCGGCGGCCAGTACGCGGTCGTACACCACACGGAGCTGCTCGCCCAGCTCGTCTCCGCCGGGAAGCTCACCCCGGTACAGCCGGTGGACGGTGGGGTGACCTACCACGACCCGTGCTACCTGGGCCGGCACAACCGGGTCTTCACCCCGCCGCGCGAGGTCCTCGGGGCCGCGCTGGCCAACGGCCGTAAGCCGGGAAAGATCACCGAGATGCCGCGCAACTCCGAACGCTCCTTCTGCTGCGGCGCCGGCGGCGCCCGGATGTGGATGGAGGAGCGGATCGGCAAGCGGATCAACGTGGAGCGGGTCGAGGAGGCGGTGGCCACCGGCGCCGGTACCGTCGCGGTCGGCTGCCCGTTCTGCCTGACGATGCTCTCCGACGGGGTCAACGGGGTGGCTCCCGGGCAGGCCGAGGTCGTCGACGTGGCCAGCGTACTGCTGCGCTCGGTCCGGCCCGAGTAGCCCTTCTTCCGGTCAGCGGAACGGTCTCCTGCCGTCGTGCCTGCTGACCTGCGTGCCCGGACGTTGCTGAAAGTCCTTACTGTGCGTTCCCGGATCAATTGCGTAGTGTCTATGCCCGGGTAGGCGGTCTCAGCGGCGGCTGTGCCGGTAGCGCAAGGGGAGGAGCCGACTTTGAGCATGCGCGTAGCGGAGGTCTCCGCGGCCGGTGGGCCGTTCGAGATCGTCAAGCGGGAACTGCCCGAGCCGGGACCGGGCCAGGTCCGGGTCACCGTGGAAGCCTGCGGGATGTGCCACACCGACGCGGTACTCGCCAACGGCTGGCTGCCCGGGACGGTGTTCCCGGCGGTACCGGGGCACGAGATCGCCGGCCGGATCGACGCGCTCGGCGAGGGCGTGTCCACCTGGCGCCTGGGCCAGCGGGTCGGGGTCGGCTGGTTCGGTGGCTCCTGCGGTACCTGCGCGGTGTGCCGCTCCGGCAACTTCGTGGACTGCCCGGCGCTCCAGGTGCCCGGCGTGGCGTACCCGGGCGGGTACGCCGACGCGGTGGTGGTACCGGCGGACGCGCTGGCCGCGATCCCGGACGAGCTGTCCGCAGTGGAGGCCGCGCCGCTGATGTGCGCCGGGGTCACCACGTACAACGCCCTGCGCCACAGCGTGGCCCGGCCGGGTGACGTGGTCGCGATCCTCGGGCTCGGCGGCCTGGGCCACCTCGGCGTCCAGTACG
>VAXX01000476.1:0-2562 GCA_005885115.1 Actinomycetota bacterium
GTCGATGCTCTCGCGGCTGTTGCTGGCCCATTCCGTAAACCCGGTTGGCTCGGTAGCCTCTAGTGCCATGCCGGCCTCGGAGACCCAGAAGCAGCGCAGCGTCCTGCTCACCGTGGTCTTCTGGACCGGGGTCGGGCTCGCCCCGCTCGCCGCGGCGCTGGTCCTGCTCAGCAGCGGCGCGACGGGTCTGCGGGTGGCGGCCGTGCTGGCCATCCTCGCCGTCGTGCTGATCGGGCTGGCGATCATGCTCCGCCCGGACGCGGCCGGTGTGCGCGCCGAGGTCGAGGAGATGGTGTTCGACGAGCTCGACGTGCTGCGCGACGACGTCCGGGAGGACATCTCGACCGCGGCCCGGGCCACCCACCGGGCGTTCGCCGAGAAGCTGCAACAGCTCTACGAGACCGTCGAGATGCTGCGTGAACAGGTCGAGGCGGCGCGGGCCCAGGGGTACCAGCCGCCGGCCAAGGCCACGCCACCGCCGGCCGGTCGGGCCGCGCCCAACCCGTCCGTGGGTACCGCGATGGTCGGCGGCGGGGTCGTGCGGCACACCGAGACCGTGCAGGTGACCACCCGGTCGACGATCGTGGATCCGCACGACGACCGCTCGGGCACCGTGTACGGCGGCTCGGGCAAGGTGTACGCCGGTGGCCGCCCGCCCGCCGAACCCGCCGCGGCACCGGCCGGGCGCCGGGCCGCCGCCGAGCCGGCCGACGAGCGGGGACCCGAGCGGGACCGCCGGGCCGACTGGGCGCCGCCCCGCGAGGAGTCGTGGACCGAGCAGCGGCTGCGCGAGAGGATGGCCGCCCAGCAGCGCGAGGCGCCCCGGGACCGGGATGCCCGGGACGAGTTCCCCGACGAGGCGCGCCGGCCCCGCCCGTTCGACCGCGACGACGCCCGGGACGAGGACGCCGGGGACGACCCGCGCTGGACCGACGTACGCGCGGGGGACCGCTGGGCGTCGGTACGCAGCGACGACCGGGGCCGGGAGCTGCGGATGGGTGAGCGCCGGGCGGCGGTACACAGCGACGGCGCCGGTACCGAGCTGCGCATCGAGGACCGGTGGGCGCAGGTACGCCGGGAGGACGCCAACCGCCGGGGTGAGCGCTGGGAACCGGAGGCCACCGGTTTCGGCGACGCCTCGGGAAGCTGGTCCGACGGAAGCTGGTCCGACGGGGGCTGGGACCGCCGCGCCGGTACCCCGGCCCTGCCCGCCCCGCCGGCCGAGCCGGCCTCGTCCTGGACCCAGGGCTGGCACGAGGAGCGCGAACCCGCCCGCGAGCCGGTACGCCGGCGCCGCGAGGAGGATCGGGACGACCGTTGGGAGCGTGAGGACACCGGTCGCGGCCCGGCCCGTCCCCGCCGCCCCGAGTTCGAGGTCAACGACGATCGCTGGCGGTAGCCCTCCCTACCTGCCGGGCTACTTGTCGATGTCGCCGACGACGAAGAACATCGAGCCCAGTACCGCGATCAGGTCCGGTACCAGGCAGCCGGGCAGCAGCGTGGTCAGGGCCTGGACGTTGGCGTACGAGGCGGTCCGCAGCTTGAGCCGCCACGGCGTCTTCTCCCCCCGGGACACCAGGTAGTACCCGTTGATCCCGAGCGGGTTCTCGGTCCACGCGTACGTGTGCCCCTCCGGCGCCTTCACCACCTTGGGCAGCCGTACGTTGACCGGCCCGCCGATCCGGTCGACCTGTTCCAGGCACTGTCCGGCGAGGTCGAGCGAGACGTACACCTGGTCCAGCAGGCACTCGAACCGGGCGTGACAGTCCCCTTCGGTCCGGGTCACCACCGGTACGGTCAGCGAGCCGTAGGCCAGGTACGGCTCGTCCCGCCGGAGGTCGAAGTCCAGCCCGCTGGCCCGGGCCACCGGCCCGGACGCCCCGTATGCGGCGGCCGACGCGGCCGGCAGTACCCCGACCCCGACGGTACGGGCCAGGAAGATCTCGTTACGCCGGATCAGCCGGTCCAGGTCGGGCAGGCGCCGGCGTACCTCCCCGATGGCGGCCCGGGCCCGGCCCGTCCAACCCGCCGGTACCTCCTCTTTCAGGCCGCCGACCCGGTTGAACATGTAGTGCATCCGCCCGCCGGTGGCCTCCTCCATGACCGTCTGCAACGTCTCGCGTTCTCGGAACGCGTAGAACACCGGCGTGATCGCGCCGATCTCCAGCGGATATGAGCCGAGGAACATCAGGTGGTTGAGCACCCGGTTCAGTTCGGCGAGGGCGGTGCGCAGCCACACCGCCCGCTCCGGTACCTCCAGCCCCATCAGCCGCTCGACGGCCAGCGCCACCCCGAGTTCGTTGGCGAACGCGGACAGCCAGTCGTGCCGGTTGGCCAGCACGATGATCTGCCGGTAGTCGCGCACCTCGAACAGCTTCTCCGCGCCCCGGTGCATGTACCCGACGATCGGCCCCGACCCGGGACCCTGGCCGGGTACCGGAACGGGAGGCAGGTGCCGCCCGTACCCGATGGATCGTCTGATCTGACCGCCCACGTGGCGTTCGACGCGCTCGCCACCCCGCGCTCGACGCTGCTGCGCCAGCGCGACGCGCTGCGGGCGCT
>VAXX01000476.1:2571-3700 GCA_005885115.1 Actinomycetota bacterium
TCGGCGGCGTCCGCGGCGGCGGTGAGGGCGCGCAGGTACGCCGCCGGGTCGGTGGACGCGAGCGCGAGCGGCGGTCGGGCGCCGGACACGCGCAGCGCCCGCAGCGCGTCGCGCTGGCGCAGCAGCGTCGAGCGCGGGGTGGCGAGCGCGTCGAACGCCACGTGGGCGGTCAGATCAGACGATCCATCGGGTACGGGCGGCACCTGCCTCCCGTTCCGGTACCCGGCCAGGGTCCCGGGTCGGGGCCGGTCGTCCCGCAGGTGGCCGTAGTCCACGCACAGCGCCAGCCCACGCTCCACAGTGGACACCGCGGTACGCCAGGCTTCGTCGCGCGGTACCCCGATCTCGGCCACCGCCCCGGGAGCCAAGGGCCACCAGCGTTCCAGCCACCGTCTGTCCACTGTGGACAGCGGTCCGTCAAGCGACCCGTCGGTCCGTACGTACCGCGCCCGACCCGCGTCGTCCAGCGCGGCCAGGTCCAGCGGTACGTTGTCCAGCCACTCGGTCGCCACCAGCAGTCCGGTCACCGCCTCCGGCAGCGTGGCGCGCCACTCGATCCACGCCGGTAGCCCACCTGGTCGGGGAGCCAGCTCGACGGCGGTCAGCCGGAGCCGACCGCCGACGTCCGGTCCGACCGCACCGGCCAGGGCCACGAGCAGCTCCCCCCGGCCCGCCCCGACGTCCACGACGTCGAATCGCGCCGGCCGGCCCAGCGTGTCATCGACCGTACCCAGCAGCCGGGCGAGGGCGGCCGCGAACAGCGGTGAGGCGTGCACGCTGGTCCGGAAGTGTCCGGCCGGCCGGTCACCGGCCACGAAGAAGCCGGTACCCGGGGCGTACAGCGCCCGGCCCATCGCCTCCCGCCAGCGCTCCACGCTAGTGAAGGTTGCCACATCGGCTGTGCGCTGCGGCTTTGCCTGCCGGATACTTGGTCCGACCGGTACCCACCTTCGAGGACTGGATCATCTGATGGGCGCGGAGTTGCGCACGACGACTATCGGCATCATCGGTGCCGGGCGGGTCGGCTCGGTGCTCGGCGCCGCGCTCGCCGACGCCGGCTACTGGATCGTCTCGACCCTGTCCTCGCGCGGCGGCGCGATCCACCGCGACGCGGGCGGCACGCCAACCG
>VAXX01000477.1 GCA_005885115.1 Actinomycetota bacterium
GACCACACCTCCGGGCGCATCGAGCGGTACCTGCAACTGTGCGCCGAGGACAACATCCGGGTGGTCGTGCCCTCGACTCCGGCCAACCACTTCCACCTGCTGCGCCGGCAGGCGCTGTCGCCGAAGAAGAAGCCGCTGGTGGTGTTCACGCCGAAGTCCCTGCTGCGGCACAAGCTGTGCGTATCCGCGGTGGCCGACTTCACCACCGGCACCTTCCAACCGGTCATCGGCGACACCGTCGACCCCGGTGCGGTACGTCGGGTGCTGTTCTGCTCCGGCAAGGTCTACTACGACCTGCTCCAGGCCCGGACGGAGCGGCAGATCGAGGACACCGCGATCGTCCGACTCGAACAGCTGTACCCGCTGCCGATCGAGGAGATCCGGGCGGTCCTGCGCACGTACGCGGGCGCGAGCGACTTCGCCTGGGTCCAGGAGGAGCCGGCCAACCAGGGCGCCTGGTCGTTCATCGCGCTCAACCTGCTGGAGCACCTGGACGGGGTGTCGCTGCGGCGCATCTCCCGGCCCTCGGCGGCCGCGCCGGCGGTCGGCTCGATCAAGCTGCACGACGCCGAGCAGTCCGCGCTCCTGGAAGCGGCCCTGCCCCGAAGCTGAGCGGGTCGGGCCCACCCGCCCCGGCGGGCCCGACAGGGAGAACCGATGTACTTCACCGATCGTGGGATCGAAGAACTCGCCGAGCGCCGCGGCGCCGAGACGGTCAGCCTGGAGTGGCTGGCCGAGCGGCTGCGCGACTTCGTCGACCTGAACCCGGAGTTCGAGACGCCGATGGAGCGCTTCGCCACCTGGCTCGCCCGCCTGGACGACGACGAAGACGAGTAGGCGTCGGCGTCAGCTCAGCGCGAGGTAGGCCACCACGGCCACGACCACGAGGGCCAGCGCCGCGATCCCGACAATCAACCCCGTGGGGGTACGCTTCGCCACGACCGGCTCGTCCGGACGGCTGACGAACGCCTTGAACTGTGCCGTGTTGGCGCTCGGGTCGGTGTATTCGTCACTCATGACAGGCACCTTATCGTTCAGGCGGCCGGAGGGAGTGCCGCAGCGCGCCGCCGGTCTCGCAGGTACAGGCCGATCAGGACGCCGCCGACGACGAGGGCGCCGCCGCCGAGGCCGAGTTGGAGCCAACCGGTCTGGGCGTTGTCGGCCTTTCGGGATTCGTACCCGATCGCCTTGCCGCCCACGATGCAGACGTCGCCGGGGTGCATGGTCTGGTTGTCGCAGACCGGCTCACCGTGATGGAAAAGGCTGGTGACGATCAGCGCGATCCCGAGAATCAGGAGCGCGGCGCCGCCGACCACCTTGTTGTTCGCGTGCTTGGCCACGCCCGGACTCTAATAGCGCTGTCAACCCATGTGCGGGTACCGGTGGTCGGTCGGCGGGACGAAGGTCTCCTTGACGATGCGTGGGGACAGCCAGCGCACCAGGTTCTGCCAGGAACCGGCCTTGTCGTTGGTACCCGAGGCCCGGGCGCCGCCGAAGGGCTGCTGCCCGACGACCGCCCCGGTCGGCTTGTCGTTGACGTAGAAGTTGCCGGCGGCGAACCGCAGCGCCCGGCTGGCCCGGTCGATGACGGCCCGATCGGTGGCGAAGATCGAGCCGGTCAGCGCGTACGGGGCCACCGCTTCGGCCTGCCGTACCACGTCGTCGAACCGCCCGTCCTCGAAGACGTGTACGCCCAGGACCGGCCCGAAGTACTCGGTCGTGAACACCTCGTGGGTCGGGTCGGTGCACTCGACCACCGTCGGGCGGACGAACCAGCCTTCGGAGTCGTCGGTCGTACCCCCGGCCAGTACCGAACACGCGGGAGAGTTCTTGATCCGGTCCAGCGCCCCGGCGAGCTTGGCGAAGGACCGCCCGTCGATGACCGCCCCGCCGAAATTGGCGAAGTCGGCCACGTCGCCGTACGCCAGCGACTCCGCCGTGGCGGCCAGCCGGTCCCGCAGCCCGCCGTCCCACAGCGACCGTGCGACGTACGCACGGGACGCGGCCGAGCATTTCTGCCCCTGGTACTCGAAGGCACCGCGGATCAGCCCGGTGTGCAGCGCGTCCAGGTCGGCGGAGGAGTGCGCGATCACGAAGTCCTTGCCGCCGGTCTCCCCCACCAGGCGCGGGTACGAGCGGTACCGCGACAGGTTCTCGCCGACCGTACGCCACAGGAGCTGGAAGGTGGCCGTGGAGCCGGTGAAGTGGATCCCGGCGAAG
>VAXX01000177.1 GCA_005885115.1 Actinomycetota bacterium
ATCCACGCCGCCTTCGCCGAGGGGGTCGCGCTGGACGAGGACGGGGACTTCGACCCGGAGGAAGGTAGCTACCGCTGATGAGGACCGCGGAGATCAAACGACGGTTCCTGGCGCACTTCGCGGCCAACGGCCACACGGTGGTACCGAGCGCTCCGCTGCCCGCCATCGACGACCCGAACCTGCTGTTCGTACCGGCCGGGATGGTGCCGTTCGTGCCGTACTTCCTCGGTCAGGTGCCGCCGCCGTTCAAGCGGGCCACCAGCGTCCAGAAGTGCATCCGTACCCCCGACATCGACGAGGTCGGCAAGACCAGCCGGCACGGCACGTTCTTCCAGATGAACGGCAACTTCTCCTTCGGCGACTACTTCAAGGAGCAGGCCATCCCGCTGGCCTGGGAGCTGTCCACCAAGCCGGTCGCGGACGGCGGGTACGGCCTGGACCCGGAGAAGATCTGGGTGACCGTCTACCTGGACGACGACGAGGCGATCGACATCTGGCGCCGGACCGGGGTGCCGGCCGAGCGGATCGTGCGCCGGGGCAAGAAGGACAACTTCTGGTCCATGGGTATCCCCGGCCCCGCCGGACCGTGCTCGGAGCTGTACCTCGACCGTGGCCCCGAGTACGGCGCCGAGGGCGGCCCCGAGGTGGACGAGGACCGGTACCTGGAGTTCTGGAACCTGGTCTTCATGCAGTACGAGATCGCCGACGTGCGGAGCAAGGAGGACTTCCGCATCGTCGAGGAGCTGCCGGCCAAGAATATCGACACCGGGATGGGCCTGGAGCGGATGGCCTCGATCCTGCAGGGCGTGGACAACCTGTACGAGATCGACGAGGTCAAGCCGATTCTGGACCGGGCGGCGGAGCTGACCGGCAGGACGTACGGGGCGCACTCGGGGCACGCGGCGAACCAGTCGCACCCCGATGACGTACGGCTGCGGGTGATCGCCGACCACGTGCGCACCTCGTTGATGGTGATCTCCGACGGGGTGATCCCGTCCAACGAGGGCCGCGGGTACGTGCTGCGCCGGATCCTGCGCCGGGCGATCCGCTCGATGCGCCTGCTGGGCTGGAACGCGCCCGCGCTGCCCGAGCTGCTCCCGGTGGCCCGCGACGGCATGGCGCCCTCGTACCCGGAGGTCGCGCAGTCCTACGACCGGATCGCCGAGTACGCGTACGCCGAGGAGGAGGCGTTCCTGGCCACCCTGCGGCAGGGCACCACGATCCTGGACGTGGCGATCGCGGAGACGGCGAAGTCGGGCGGGACGACCCTGGCGGGCGACAAGGCGTTCCAGCTTCACGACACGTACGGGTTCCCGATCGACCTGACCCTGGAGATCGCGGCCGAGCAGGGCCTGGACGTGGACACCGAGGGCTTCCGGCGGCTGATGACCGAGCAGCGGCAGCGGGCCAAGGCCGACGCGCGGGCGCGCAAGGTCGGCCACGCCGACGTGTCCGGCTACCGGGCGGCGCTGGAGCAGGGCGGGAAGGTCGAGTTCACCGGGTACCACGAGGTGGCCCGGGAGAGCCGGCTGCGTACCCTGCTCGACGCGACCGGCGTGCCGATCGACGGGGCGGCGCAGGGCGACGAGGTGGAGCTGGTCCTCGACGCGACCCCGTTCTACGCCGAGGGCGGCGGTCAGCAGCCCGACCTCGGCGTGATCCGGGTCGGCGACGGGCAGTTCGAGGTACGCGACGTCCAGCAGGTGCTGCCCGGGCTGATCGTGCACCGGGGTCGGGTGCTGCGGGGTGAGATCGTCCCGGGTCGGGACGCGTACGCCCAGATCGACGTGACCCGCCGCAAGGCGATCTCCCGGGCGCATACCGCGACGCACCTCGTGCACCAGACGATGCGCAACTTCCTCGGCGAGGCGGCGACCCAGGCGGGTTCGCTGAACGCGCCGGGCCGGCTGCGGTTCGACTTCAACACCCCGACCGCGCCCTCGCCGACGGTCCTGCGCGACGTCGAGCAGCAGGTCAACGAGGTGCTGATGAGCGACCTGGAGGTACACGCGTTCCTCACCTCCTTGGATGAGGCGCGGCGGCTGGGCGCGATGGCGCTGTTCGGCGAGAAGTACGGCGAGGAGGTACGGGTCGTCGAGGTCGGTGACTATGCCCGGGAGCTGTGCGGCGGTACCCACGCGGCGCGCTCCGGGCAGCTCGGCCTGGTCAAGATCCTGCACGAGGCGTCGATCGGGTCCGGCGTACGCCGGGTCGAGGCGCTGGTCGGCATCGACGCGTTCAACCATCTGGCCCGGGAGCACGTCCTGGTGTCCCGGCTGGCCGAGCTGTACCGGGTACCGGCCGAGCAGGTCGCCGACCGGGTGGAGCAGACCGTGGCGGCGCTTCGGGACGCCGAGAAGGAGCTGGAGAAGCTGCGTGCCCAGTTCGTCCTGGGTAACGCGGCGGGGCTGGCGGCCGGGGCGCGCGAGGTCAACGGGGTCGCCTACGTCGGCACCGAGGCGCCGGAAGGTACCGGGGCCAACGATGTGCGTACCCTCGCGCAGGAGGTCCGGGGCAAGATCGCCGGGGACCGGCCGGCGGTGGTGGCGGTCGCTGCGCGTACCGGTGGCAAGGCTTCTCTGGTCGTGGCGGTCAACGGCCCGGCGCGCACCCGCGGCCTGTCCGCCGCGGACCTGGTCAAGGGGGCCCTTTCCGGGCGTGGAGGCGGCAGCGCGGACCTCGCGCAGGGCGGCGGCGTGCCGGCGGACCAGGCGCCCAGCCTGCTCGCCGCGGTCGAGAAACTGCTCGCCCAGTAGCGGTGACCGGCGGCGAACACCGGCGGCGGGGCGTTCGCCTTGGCGTCGATGTCGGAAAAGTCCGGATCGGCGTCGCGGTCAGCGACCCCGACGGTATCCTCGCCACCCCGCTGGTCACCGTCCGGCGCGACGACGATGACCTGCGAAAACTCGCCCAGATCGTGGCCGAGCACGAGGTGGTCGAGGTGGTCGTCGGGCTGCCCGTCACGCTCGCCGGCACCGAGGGCCTCGCCGCCGTCGACGCCCGCGAATATGCCCAGGCCCTGACGCGCGTGATCGCCCCGGTTCCCGTACGGTTGGCCGACGAGAGGATGTCCACGGTGGTCGCCTCGCGTAGGCTGGCCGAGCGCGGCGTCCGGGGGAAGCGGCAGCGTGCGGTGGTCGATCAGGCCGCCGCGGTGGAGATCCTGCAAAGCTGGCTCGACACCCAGCGGAGGCGGACGTGATGATCGACGAGCTCGAGTTCGAGTTCGAGGACGACTACGACCGGGGCCGGCACCGGCGGGCCCAGCGCGCCGCCCCGGCGGGCCGGGGCCGGCCGCCCAAGCGCCGCGGCCGCTCGCTATTCGCCCTGTTCGTCACGTTGATCCTGCTCGGCGGCCTGGCCCTGGGCGGCTGGTACGGGGTCACCAAGGTCCGTAGCTACTTCGCCGTCCCGGACTACCCCGGGGCCGGCGACGGGTCGGTGACCATCCAGGTGATCGGCGGGTCCAGCGGGTACGACGTCGCCGACACGCTGTTCAAGGCGGATGTGGTCAAGAGCGTCAAGGCGTTCGTCAACGCCTACGACGCCAACCCGCGGAGCAAGAGCGTCGAGGTCGGGTACTACCGGCTGCACCGGCACATGAAGGCGGCCCTGGCCCTGGACATGCTGCTCGCCCGCAACGCCGACAACACATTGTAGAACAAGGTGTCCAGCCGGGTCACCATCAAGGAAGGCGAGATCTCCACCGACGTCTTCGCCGACCTCTCCAAGGTCACCAACATCCCGGTCGCCAACTTCCAGGCCGCCGCCGGGAACCTGGCCGCGCTGGGCATCGCCGACTTCTGGTTCACCCGCGGCGACGGCAAGCCGGTGGCCAAGAGCATCGAGGGCTTCCTGTACCCGGCGACGTACGACTTCGATCCGGGCGCCGACGCGACCTCGATCCTCAAGGCGATCATCGCGCGGTTCAACGCGGAGATGACCAAGCTGGACTTCCCGAACGCGGTACAGAAGCTGGCCATCTCGCCGTACGAGGCGCTGGTCGTCGCCTCGATCGCGCAGGTGGAGGCGGTGTTCCCGCAGGACATGGGCGGGGTGGCCCGGGTGCTCTACAACCGGGCGTACAAGAACTTCCCGTGCCACTGCCTCGGGCTGGACAGTACGGTCAACTACTGGCTGCGGGTCAGCGGCAGGACGGCCAAGGACTCCGGCCAGTTGACCCAGTCGGAGCTGCACGACCCGAACAACCCGTACAACACCTACGACAAGCCGGGGTTGCCGGCGGGACCGATCAGCAACCCGGGCAACGACGCGCTCAGCGCCGCGATCAACGCGCCGGCCTCGAACTTCTACTACTTCCTGGCCATCGACACGGCGGGCCACACGGCGTTCGCCGCGACGTACGCCGACTTCTGCAAGAAGACCCGCGAGGCGCGGGCGGCCGGGGTGTCCATCGGTGTCTGCTGAGGCGCCGCGCCGACCATCGGTCGAGGCGCAGCGGGCGGCCGGGCAGTCCGCCGAACGCGACAGGGTCCGGCGCGCGGCCGTCCTGGGCAAGCCGATCGCGCACTCGCTGTCGCCGGTGCTGCACAACGCGGGGTACGCGGCGGCGGGGCTGACCGGCTGGCGGTACACCGCGATCGAGTGCGCCGAGGCGGAGCTGGCGGGCCTCGTGGCGGGCCTGGGTCCGGAGTGGGCGGGGCTGTCGCTGACCATGCCGCTCAAGGAGGTGGCGCTCGTCGTGGCCGACGACGTCTCCCCGGTGGCGGCCGCGTTGGGTGCGGCGAACACGTTGGTACGCCATCCCCACGGCTGGGGCGCCGACAACACCGACGCGCCCGGAATGGTGGACGCGCTCCGGTCCGTCGGGCTGTCCACTGTGGACACCGTGGCGGTCCTCGGCGCCGGTGGTACCGCCCGGGCGGCCCTGGCCGCGTCCCGGGACCTCGGCGCGTCCCGGGTCACCGTGTACGCCCGCCGACCCGAGGCGGTGACGGCGCTGTCCCCGGTCGCCGAGCACCTCGGGCTGCCGCTGTCGTACGCCGACTTCGCCCGGGCCGCCGAGTGCGCCCGGGCCGACCTGGTCATCTCGACCGTACCCAAGGGGGTGGCCGACGACCTGAACCCCGCCTGGCGCCCGGAGACGGTCCTGTTCGACGCCCTGTACGACCCCTGGCCGACCCCGCTGGCCGCTGGCGCGCAGGCCGCCGGGTGCCCGATCGTCTCCGGCCTCGACCTGCTGCTGACCCAGGCGCTGCACCAGTTCGCCATGTTCACCGGGCGGCCCGCCCCGGCGCGGGCGATGCGCACCGCGCTGTTCGACGCCGCCGCGCGTCGCTGATACGGGCCGTAGGGCCTTCGCACCATTCAGTAACGTCAATCCGGCTGGGTATCGAAGTTGGCGGAAATTTGGCCGTCCGCGCAACGGCGCTCCGCCCAAGCGTCGGTTAAGGTCCAGCCGTTGGGTGTCGCGGATCACCCCCGGCAGGCGGAACGGAGTGTTGCGACACCAGGACGTCAGCGGGAGGCGCGCCATGACGGGATACGCCGAATCGGGACGGGAGCCGGCCCGTGCTGCTCGGTAGGCTGCGGATCCGGGCCAAGCTCGCCATTCTCGTCACCATTCCGCTGCTGGCCGTCGTCGGCCTGACCGTACCGGTGGTCCTCGAACGGGTCGCCCAGGCCGGCCGGGCCGCCGATACCGCCAGAGCGGTCCGGATCGCCGGACAGGTCGGCGCGCTCGTCCAGGATCTCCAGCAGGAGCGGCTGCTCGCGGTCGGTTCGCTGTTCCGGCTGGTCGATCCGGCCCGGCTGCGCGCCCAGGTGGACACCGTGACCGAGCACGTCGCCGACCTCCAGGCCAGCCTGGCCGGTTCCGGAAGCGCCGGCTCACCCAGCGCCGGCTCAGCCAGCGGCGGCTCGGCCGAGGTGGCCAGGGCCGTGGACGGCATCCGTGGACTGGTCGACCTGCGGGCCGGGGCGCTGGCCGGTACCGCGCCGGTGGACCGGCTCGTCCCGGCGTACGGGGCGGTGATCACCAGGGTCATCGACGCGCTGCGGCTGGAGCAGGTCGTGGACGTGCGCACCACCGAGGGGCGGCAGGTGGTGGCGCTGGACGCGGCACTGCGCACCGACGAGGGGATCAGCGCCGGATCCGGGTACCTGCTCATCGCGGTGGCGACGAAGGATCCCCGGGCGCTGGTGCCGTACCTGACCAACCTGGCCGTACTCCAGGCCACCGCCGCACGGTTCACCACGTTCGCCACGGCGGCTCAGACCGCCCTCTACACCAAGGTGCAGAACGAGCTGAACGCCCGGCTGGGCAAGGACTTCGCGGTCACCGCCGACACCGATCCGACCCCGGTCATCGCCCGGCTGACCCCACAGGTCGCGCTCGCCGGACTGGAGTCGATGATCGGCGTCGGCCGGGTGGTCGAGCAGAAGATCGTCTCCGACGTCACCGCCGAGGTCAACCGCAAACAGCGCAGCGCGCTGGCCACCGCGTACCTGGTCGGTGGGCTGGCCGTGCTGGTCCTGCTCGGGGTGGTGCTGCTGTGCGTCGCGGTCGCCCGGGCGGTGGCCCGGCCGCTGAGCCGGTTGACCCGCTCGGCGGACCGGGTGGCCCGGGCCGCCGAGACCGAGCTGGTCCGGGTCGCCGACGACGAGTCCGAGGCGTCGGCCCCGGTCCACCTGGAACCGGTGAACGTCCGGGCCCGCGACGAGATCGGCGACCTGGCCCGGGCGTTCGAGCGGGTCCAGGGTACGGCGACCCGGCTGGTCGAGCGGCAGGTGCTGAGCCGGCGCAACGTGGCGCAGATGTTCGGGCACGTCGGCCGGCGTACCCAGAACCTGGTCGGGCGGCAGATCGCGCTCATCGACCGGCTGGAGCGCGACGAGTCCGACCCGGACCGGCTGGAGTACCTGTACCGGCTCGACCACGTGTCCAGCCGGCTACGGCGCAACGCCGGCAGCCTGGTCGTACTGTCCGGGGCCACCGGCGCCAACGAGCAGCACGAGCCGATGGCGCTGGCCGACGTGGTCCGGCTGGCGCTGGCCGAGATCGAGGACTTCGTCCGGGTGGACGTGGAGGTACCGGACGGGATCACGCTCGTACCCAATGTGGTCAACGACATCG
>VAXX01000478.1 GCA_005885115.1 Actinomycetota bacterium
CCACCTGGTGTTCGTCCAGCAGGAACACCGGAACCCGGGCAGCGGCGATCAGTTCGTCGACCTGAGGCCGGTCCTTGGCCCGGGCGCGTACGGCGGCCGGGGTGTACCGGTCGACCGAGGTCTTGCGGATCCGGTGCGCTTCGTCGCAGAGCAGCACCTCGACACTGTTGCGTCTTGCGTCCATGAAGTTGTGGAAGTACTTGAACAGGTTCTTGGTGCGGGTGGAGCCTTGCCCGCCGTACCGGCGCATGGACTGGGTGAACGACCGCGAGCCAGTCGCGTGCAGGACGTGGTAGCTCTGCTGGGCCAACTCGGTGAGCACGGACAGGGCGATGACGCTCTTGCCGCTGCCCGGTCCACCGGTGACCACGATGACCGTCTTGGTGTCCTGGTCCCGGGCCCGCTGTACCGCGTGCAGCACCAGCTCGTAGGCGACCCGCTGCTCGTCCAACAGAGTGAAGTGTTCGCGTTGCGCCAGGGTCGCCGCGGCGTGGGTAAGCAGGTGTCGGCTCGGCCGGACCGCGCTTGCCAGGAACCGGTCCGCCGCGTCGGCGCCGGGCTCGGGCGCCAGGACGCTGCGGAGGTACTCGACGAACTGGCCGCGACGCTGCCCGGTGAACAGCCGGCTCTGCTCGGTCACCGGTTGCGCGAACAAATCACGTACATCGTCGTCGGTGGCGTTGTGCAGGTACGCCGCACCGCGGATGAGGTCAGGAGCGTCTGCGGCGATGCCCAGGAAGTCGGTCAGGTATTCGCAGTATCCGCCGACCTGGACGCCGGGATGCAGCCGTGGGCCGGGCACGTGCTGCACGGACACGACGGTTGGCGATCCGTCGAACGACCAGGCCCGCGACCACTGCTTCAGCTCGACCACCAGGAACGAGTCCCGTCCGGTCCGCGGGTGCCGCCCGGCCAGTACCACGTCGGCCCGCTTACTGGTCAGCGGCAGCTTGTACTCGGCGATCACCTCGACGCGGTCCAGCCCGGCGTCGGTCAGATCCCGCGCCAGTACGCGCAGGCTGCGCGACCAGTACAGCCGCTCCGCCGGACCCACGCCTGAGCCGCTCATCCGTACCCGCTCGGCGATCTGATCGGCCAGCGTGCCGTGTTCGGCCATGTGCAACAGACTGGCCGCGGAAGCGCGGAACGCCGACACCGGACAATGCCCCCGAGCAGCACGAATGAATCGTGCGGATGGGGGGCATATCCGGATTCCGGAAGCCCGTCGGACCGCATCTGGACGCCGGGGACTTTACCCGACCGGTAGTCACTGTGGTGCTTTCGCCGCGCTGCCCCGCGACCGGCCGACCGGATACCGCCGGGCCGAATCGGCGAGTTTCTCCGTCGCGGCGTCCACCAGGTCGATGCCGAGTACCTCGGCCAGCCGCACCAGGTAGATCGTCACGTCGCCGATCTCCGCTCGTATTCGTGCCCCGGCCAGTTCATCGGCCATCACCGCTGCCGACTGCTCCGGCGTCAGCCACTGAAGCTCCGCCAACAACTCGCCCACCTCGCCGGCCAACGCCATAGCCAGATTCTTCGGGGTGTGGAACGGCTGCCACTCGCGTTCTTCGGCGAAGGACCGTACGGCCATGGTCAGGACGGCCAGCGGGTCGGGCGCGGATGCCGGATCAGGACTCGGTACGGGCTCCATGCATTCAGTGAACCAGCAGGTCGGCAGGGAACCACGGCTCGCGCGTGTTCCCACGCGGAGGGATCCCGATCTTCGAGATCATGGTGTTGCTCGGCCGGCAGGCAGGCGCCCGGAAGTTGGCACGTACCGGCAGTGACCTGCCGGCGATGCTCTGGCGGCGGGGTACGGTCAAGGCGGCGAGCAACTGCGTGCTCGCCGCGCCCGGCTTCGCGATGGCGTGCTGAGACAGTGGGGCTGGCTCGCCTGATGGGTCTGTGAGGCCACTGGCGTCCATGTCTGCCGTCGAATACGACGATCCTGGACCTACCTTTCGAGGCGGCTGCCCACTCCGTTTGGCGGACTGGGATGACGCGATGTCAGCCAGTAACGTTTGCGTCATGACGCGGGCGGCGCAGCTGGCGGCGCGATGGTGGAACGTGCCGCCCCAGGGCCAGGTCAGTTACCTGGTGGGCGCCGATCCGAAACTTCTCAAGATCGCATTGGACCCCCTGCCTGACTCGGCTCCGGCCGTCATCCAGTTCCGTCCCGGCACCGGTGGCCCCACGGGCGACCAGGTGGCCCTGCTCCTCGATCAGATGGACCGGGCCGCGGTCGCGTTGTTTCCTCGTTGGCTGCCCGGTGCCGAGCGGCTTGACGGCTCCCGGAGTCTGGGCGTTCCAGCGGTCCGTGAACTGGCCGCCCAGGTCGCCGCACGTTCG
The DNA here is from genome assembly GCA_005885115.1 of Actinomycetota bacterium. GTDB lineage: Bacteria > Actinomycetota > Actinomycetes > Mycobacteriales > Micromonosporaceae > AC-43. The sequence continues at coordinate 2,353 of VAXX01000478.1, forward strand.
CACAACTTCGGGCCGTTCCTTGCTGACCTTGCCGAGCGTGCGCTGTGTGGTCGGGCCGGGCGGTCGCGCTTTCCTGCTGAAGTGCGCGGGCGGGGGCTCGCCCGGGTCATCGCGGACGCCTACGACCGGGAATCGGTGGCCCTGCTCATCGAGTTACCGGACGGGCTGTCGCCGGCGGACGA
>VAXX01000479.1:0-3325 GCA_005885115.1 Actinomycetota bacterium
CAGTCTCGTACACGTCGTGGAGACGCTGGGCATTCCACGTACCGAGATCGGGGAACTGCGCGTGGACGCTGAGGGCGTGGTCGAGGTACCGGCGCTGTCCCGGCCGCAGCGGCTCGCGCAACCGCGCTTCGTGCTCGACGTACACCTGGGTACGTTGGCCCGCCGGATGCGCCTGCTGGGCCTGGACACCGCGTACCGCAACGACGCCACCGACCCGGAACTGGTGGCGCAGGCCGCCGCCGAGGGGCGGGTCGTGCTCACCCAGGACCGCGGGATCCTGCGCCGTAAGGCGTTGGCGCCCGGCAGCGGGTACGTCCGGGGCAGCGACCCCGACGCGCAACTGCGGGACGTCCTGGAGCGCTACGATCCGCCGCTAGCCCCGTGGTCGCGCTGCCTGGCGTGCAACGGAATCCTGGAGGCGGTGACCGAACCGGAGGTGCGGCACCTGTTGCGGGCGGGGACCCGGCGCTCGTACCGCGAGTTCTCCCGGTGCCGCTCGTGTGGCCACCCGTACTGGCGGGGGGCACACGCCGGCCGGCTGACCGCCATCGTGGCCCAGGCCACCGGGCGTACGTAACGGCACCCGCCGACGGGGCCGGCGGAGTCGCCCACGCGGTGCCCATCTTGACGATGGTGGGTCTCGTGGTCGTACTGACCGCCGATCCCGATCGATCCACGTGGTCCCCGCGTCCTCGTCGGCGGATGCCCGTCTCTACTGCCGCTCGGCGTGGCGGTCCCCGTCACGCTCCCCGGCCGCTGCCGGTTCGTGCGGCTCAGCCCGGTGTTTCTTCAGCTGCCGCTCGGTGTAGTCGAACGCCGTGAGGTACTGCGCGATCGCGTCGGTGTGCCGGCCCGACTCCGGATGTTCGGCCACCGCCCGACGCGCCTCGACGCCGGCCCGGACGCTGTCCTGGTTGCCCATCACACACCTCCCTCCTCATGCCGTGGTATCGGGCGGGACCTCACCCGGGTCCCGTTCCGCCGGTACGCGCGGCGGTCAGCTCGGCGCGGGCCCGCCGGTACTCCTCGGTGTCCAGCTCGCCCCGGGCGTACCGGCGGTCGAGGATCTCCTCGGGAGTCTCGGATCCACCGCTCCGTACGCGGGGCAGCAGCGCGACGACCAGCCACGCGCCCAGGCCGATCAGCACCACCCAGAACAGGCCCATGAACATCCAGCCGCCGAAGCCCATTCCCCAGCCATAGCCCATCATTGTCGTCTCCTTGGAATCAACCGCGGTGCGGTAGCTGCCAGGCGAGGACCGCGACCAGGCCACCGAGGACGAACATGGTCGGCTGCATCGGGTGGAACCGTTGCAGCACAAGGAGTTGCACCGCGATCCAGCCCATCAGCACAGCACCGCCGCCGATCGCGACCGCGGTGATTGTCGTTGCCATGGCGTCGCCTCTCCGCCTTTCAGCCTCGCCGACGGCGGGGTACCCGCGCAGGGCCGGCGGTACCGTTCCGTCGGGACCATCGGCCCCGGTCAACCGTTGCGGGCGCAGCCCAGGACGATCTTCGCGGCTCCGGCGAGCCTGGTACCGGGCGCGGCCGACTGGGTACGCACGGTCCAGTTCTGCGGCAGGATCACCACTTCGTGGCCGTCGACCGTACCGAGATCGACGTTGGTGAACCCGAGCTTGTGCAGCTCGTCCAGGGCGACGGCCGCGTTCTTGCCGACCTCGTTGGGCACGGTGAGCGCGCTCGGGCTGGTCGGCGTGGCCGCCGGTACGGCCGGCGGGTTGTACGTACCGCCGCAGCCGGCAAGCACGGCGCACAGGGCGAGGAGCATGAGGATCCGGCGCATGGCCGACCACCTTCCACCGGGCTGGTACCCCCAGTGTCGCGGGCGGATCGACCCTAGCGGTAGGGGCAACTCGGCCCTGGCTTCCCAGCCGCGCGATGGTGAGGCTGGGGCGGAGGACGGCGAAGGAGGGCGGGACATGGCCGGGCGCGTGGTGGTCGGGGGTCGACGGGTCGCCCGCGGGGTTGCAGGCGCTGCGGTGGGCGGCGGCCGAGGCCCGGCGGCGCGGCGTGGAGCTGTGCGCGGTCCGCGCCTGGCGCCCCGCGACCGCCTGGCCCGGGGTGGCGGTGGAGGATTGGCGTCCGTCCATCGCCGCGCGGAGACCGCGGGCGAGCTGCGCGAGGCATTCGGCACCGCGCTGGGGGCCATCCCGGCCGACCTACGGGTGCAGGCGTGGGCCGTCGAAGGCCCGGTGGCCCAGACGCTCATCGGGTACGCCCACGGCCACGACGACCTTCTCGTGGTGGGCGCGAGCGTGCGCCGGTGGCCGCGGCCCGCGCCGGCCGTGGCCGCGCGGTGCGCCGGCAACTGTGCCGGGAGGCCGAGCAGTTCGTCCAGGCGCACGCCGACGTCCTGTCCTGAGCCGCCGACGCCGGACCGGGTCTTCGCGGGCGGGGACATCGTCGCCGGCGAGCATACGGTGACCACGGCGATCGGGCACGGTACCCGGGCCGCCCGGGCCATCGACGCGTACCTGCGCGGGACGTCCACCACCCCGGCGCCTCAGTCGCCGATGATCTGCTGCGGGTCCAGCCGTGGGGTGGTGGGCGGGACCGCGGCGGGGTCGGCGATTCCGAGGCGGAGCACCAGATACGGCTGGCCGATCCCGGACAGCAGCCGGCGTAGCACCAGCCGGGCGGCCGGTACCTCCACGGCGGCCGACATCGGCAGCAGGCTGACCCCCAACTCGGTCGCGGTCAGCCAGGCCGCCGAGAGGGCCTGCCCGGCGCGCAGCCAGTCGACCGGGGTGTCCTCGGGACCGTAGAGGATCGCGTACGTGGCGTTCAGGTCATGGCCGGTGCCCACCGCGAGCGCACCCGGGTAGCCGAAGTCCCGGCTCGGTACGGCCGTCTGGGTCGGGCGGTCCGGGATCGCGGCATCCGGTACCCCGGCGCGGTCCGGGCGGGTACCCCCGGCCCAGTACGCCAGCTCCGCGCGCCACCGGTCGTCGTCGACCTCGGCGCGCTGCGCGTACGTCATGGCCGAGCCGAGCTCGACCACCCGGTCGCGGGGCAGTTCGCGCAGCCACCCGCCGTACTCCTCCGCGGCGACGGTGACGGCCAGCAGCACGTCCCCGCCGACCGGGGTGGCGGTGACCGGCCGGCGGTCGGTGTGCCGCTCGCGCATCGCCCGGACCCGGCGCAGCGCCTCGGGACTCGCGCTGGCGCGGTCGTACACGCTGATGTGGGCCAGGTGGTCCGGGTCGGCCGGGTCCGGGAACTCGACGACCTCGACCCGCCAACCGCCGCCGGTCAGCGCGGTACGGGCGTGGTGCAGCGCGGCGCCGCAACTGAGGATCGCCA
>VAXX01000479.1:3399-7900 GCA_005885115.1 Actinomycetota bacterium
GCGGCGGCGAAGATGCGTGACATGGCTTGGGTTCCTTCCGGTCTCCCTCCAGGCTGCGCGTGAACGCCGCCTGGAGGGAGGGCCGCAGGTCCCGTCGGGTCCGGGACCCTGCCGCGGCTACCGGTTGGTGCGGTAGTGCTCGCGCCAGATCAGCCGGTACACGCGGGTCGCGCGGGGGATCGAGCGCAGGCCGGGGATGAACGGCAGGAGCACCAGGGCGAGGCTGAGCACCATCATCAGCGCCCAGACCAGAGCATCGGCGTTGTCGGAGGAGGAGAACGGCGGGATCTGGTACCAGAAGGTGTAGAGCCACAGCCACGCCTGGCCCGGGTACCCGCCGGTCTCGTTCATCATGCCCCACTGGTCGCCGCCGAGGTGTTCGGCGCGCGCCTGGTCCTCCAGGTACGTCCCGTCGGCGATGAACAGGAGCGGCTTGGCGTAGTCGGTCTGGTAGAAGCCACCGGAGCTGAGCAGCTGCCCGTCCAGCCCGCCGCTGCGGGCCAGGTCCAGCAGCCGTCCCGCGAGCAGCGGTACCGGCCCGTAGTCGCCGGTGGCGACCTTCGCCGGATCGTTGTCCGGCGCCTTGCCCAGCGCGTCCGCGTACGCACCGGTCCACGCCTTGCGCTGGTCGTCACTGGCGCCCTGGTACCGCGCCAGTGCGGAACGCAGCGCCGGGTCGCTGGTCACCGTCGACAGCGGACCGATGACGAAGTCCTGCGCGGTGTCCACCGGCTCGCGTACTCCGCCGAAGCGTTGCAACGGCAAGGGACCCAGCTTCTGCCCGGCGGTCGGATCGTTGACGTACGGGGCGCCGTACGTCGCCGTACCGCTGCTGCCGTCGAGCTCCGCGACCGCGGTGGTCACGAAGTCGTTGGGGGCGTTGCGCGCCCACTCGGCCAGGGATATCGCGTGCTTGTCCGGCGAGCCGAACACCACGGCCAGCACCACGGTCAGCAGGGTTATCACGCCGAGCACCGCGCTCCGGCGCTCGCGTGTTGTCATGCTCACGACGCCACCTCCTCGCCTTGCGGCGCTTGCGGGACCGGCGTTGCCGCCGCCGCCTCGTCCGCGAACGGTGGTACCACGCCCCGCCGGCGGACCAGCAGCACGTGCCAGATCACCAGGAAGCCGAGTACGAGCGGGAACAGCACCACGTGGAACAGCAGCATCTGGCCATAGTTGAGGACGTTGAACCAGGCGCCGACGCCCACCGAGTTGAGTCCGTCCTTGGCCTGGGTGGAGATCCACTGCGAGTCGAAGTTGGACTGCACGAGGTAGCCGGTGAAGGCGGTGCCGATCGAACCGAGGAAGGCGATCGCGCCGGTGACCCAGGTCATCGCCCGGTGGCCGCGCCAGGCGGCCATGAAGAACTTGCCCCACAGGTGGATGACCATCGTGAAGAAGAACAGCTCCACGCTCCACAGGTGCAGGCTGTTGACGAAGTGGCCCTGCGGCGAGCCGTGGTACCACTGCGGGCCTTCCAGGGCAAGGATTCCACCGCTGACGAGGACGACCAGCAGCGCGGCGAGCGTTGCCACGCCGAACACGTAGATCCAGGAGGCGACGTAGGCGGGCTGGCGGTCGGGCAGTAGCTGGTCCGGTGGCAGGGCGCGGGTGGCGCGGTTGCGCAGCCGGGCGGTCCACATGCGTTCTTCGGTGGTCATCGCCGCCTCCCGGGGAAGGGAAGGACCAGTGCCAGGACGAAGACGAGGAGCATCAAGCCGATCACGATCAGGTTGGCGACCGAGATCTGGATCACGCCCCAGTGCAGGTATGTGCCAGGTTGATCCATGACGACCTCCATGGGTCGACGAGCGTCGATTTGTTGATCTTCTCGCCGGTGCCCTGGTTGAACCAGGGTCGAAGGTCCCGTCTCCGGCGCGGAGCCGGCGCTGTCCGGCGGGCCGTGCGGAGCCGGGTGCCGGTGGCGAGGCGAGCACGGCCGTGGGAATCAGCCCGCCGGGACCTTCGGCTCTACCTGCCACCCCTGCAGCCGACCAGAGTCAAGGTGTGGAAGGGGGCCGTGATGGACGTGATGAAGCGTTGGCGTGTCGAGGTTTTCCTCGGTGAGCACGACGGACAGACGTACGCCGAGGCGCGGCTGCACACCGAACTCGGCGACCACCTGCTCGGCGTCGGCCGGGCCCGGCTCAACCCGAACGACTACGACATCCCGGAGATCGGCGACGAGATCGCGGTGGCCCGGGCGCTGACCGATCTGGGGCACCGGTTGCTGATCACCGCGGCCCAGGACATCGAACAGGTCACCAGCAAGCCGGTGCGGTTGACGCACTGAGGGGGTTGCCATGACGACGACGGGTGTCGTTCCTGCGGCCCGGGATCCGGATCGAGGAGTACCGGTCGGACGACAGCTACGTGCTGCGCGCCGAGCTGCCCGGGTTGGACCCGGCCCGGGATGTGTACGTCAGCTGCCGCCGGGGTCTGCTGCGGCTGCACGTACACCGCAGCCCGCACGGGGACGCGACCCGCTCGGAGTTCCATTACGGTTCGGCATTCCGGACCGTCGTGCTGCCGGTCGGCGCGCGCGAGGACGAGGTGAGCGCGACATACGTCGACGGGATCCTGGAGATCACCGTCCCGGTACCCGGGGCGGCCGCGACCGAGGTCGCGGTGACGGTGGCGGGCCCGGACTGATGGCCGTCCTGCTGAGCTCGCTGGCCCCGCTGGTGGATACCCTGCGGGGCCGGGGGTACGTGGTCGTCGGGCCGACCGTACGGGACGGCGCGATCGTGCTCGCCGAGCTGGCGTCGGCCGATGCGCTCCCGTACGGCTGGGCCGTGTCCACCGCGCCGGGCCGGTACCGGCTGCGCCAGCAGGCCGACACCTGCTTCTGCGCGTCGGTCGGCTGCGGACCGGGGGTGACCGGCGGGTACGACCTGGCGCTGACCGAGCTGACGGACGGGTACGTGGTCGAGTCCGGCTCGGCCTCCGGGGCAGATCTGCTCGACAGGCTGCCGACCGGACCGGCGTCACCGCCGCACGTTGCCGCCGCTCGTGCGGCGGTCGAGTCGGCCGCCGCACGGATGAGCCGTACGCTGCCCGAGGCCGACCTGCACGAGCTGCTCGCCGGGGCGTACGACTCGCCCCGCTGGGACGATGTGGCGCAGCGCTGCCTGTCCTGCGGCAACTGCACGCTGGTCTGCCCGACCGGCTTCTGCCCGCAGCCGGTACCGACAGTGGCTGACCCACAAGCTCGGCACCTGGCACGACCAGTTCGGCGAGTCGGGCTGCGTGGGCTGCGGCCGGTGCATCGCCTGGTGCCCGGTCGGCATCGACATCACCGAGGAGGCCGCCGCGCTCGCGGGGCCCGACGTACCGAGCGGAGGCGAGCGGTAATGGACATGGATACCTCATTCGAGCTGTTGGCCGATCAGGAGTTCCTGGCCGGGCTCACCAAGGCAGAGCTGGACAAGCTCTCGTTGTGGTCCAAGCGGAAGGTCTTCCACGCCGGGGTACGGCTGTTCGAGGAGGGCGGCCGCGCGGACCGGTTCTGGTTGCTGCGCGAAGGGCACGTCACCCTCGACACGCATGTACCCGGCAAGGGTGGGGTCATCATGGAGACCCTCGGGCCGGGCGCGGTGCTCGGGTGGTCGTGGCTGTTCCCGCCGTACCGCTGGCACTTCTCGGCGAGCGCGGTGGAGACCACGCTGGCGATCGAGTTCGATGGGCCGGGCATCCGGGAGATGTGTGAACAGAACCACGAGCTCGGGTACCAGTTGATGAGCCGGTTCCTGCTCGTCGTGGTGGACCGGATGCAGTCGACCCGGTTGCGCCTGCTCGACCTGTACGCCGGGCGGCCGGCGTGATGGTCCCGTCCCGCTACCGGGTGACGAGCCGATCGCCGCGCCGGAGCCGGGCCAGTTCACCATGGTGTACGCGTTCGGGGTCGGCGAGGTGCCGATCTCGGTGAGCGGCCGCGACGGTACCGGCGCGATCGTCCATACGCTGCGGGCGGTCGGCGCGGTGACCACCCACTGTCCACCGTGGAGCGCGCCGGGATGCTCGGGCTGCGCGGCCCCTACGGCACCGACTGGGTGATCCCGCCGGGCGGGGACCTGGTCATCGTCGCGGGTGGGATCGGACTCGCCCCACTGCGTCCGGTGATCCGGCACGCTGTTCACCACCGGTCGCGGTACGGGCGGGTCGCGGTGCTGATCGGCGCGCGTACCCCCGAGGATCTGTTGTATCCCAAGGAGTACGACACCTGGCGCGGGGCCGACCTCGACGTCCGGGTGACCGTGGACCGGGCGAAACTCCGGCTGGACCGGCCGGGTCGGTGTGGTCACCACCCTCTTTGACCGCCTGGCCGGCGATCCGGCGGCGACCATGGCGTTCGTCTGCGGTCCCGAGGTGATGATGCGCTTCGCCGCGCACGCGCTGATCGACCGTTGCGTTCCGCCCGCGGCGGTACGGGTTTTGTTGGAGCGCAACATGCGCTGCGGGGCGCCGGACACGTGGCCGAGCCGATGCGGGTACTCGA
>VAXX01000480.1 GCA_005885115.1 Actinomycetota bacterium
AACGTCAAGGTCGGCGAACTCCAGGGTCAGGGCCTGCAGAAGTGCCTGACCGACATGGGCGTCACCAAGCCCACCGTGGCCGAGCTCAACGGCTCCCCCACCGACAACAACGCCACCCTGTTCGCCCAGGGGTACAACTCGGTGCTGGATCCCCTGTACGCCAACGGAACCTTCGTCAAGGGGCCCAACCAGTCGGTACCGGACTGGGACAACACCCAGGCCGGCACCATCTTCGAGCAGATGCTCACCAGTACCTCGGCCATCAAGGGGGTCCTGGTCGCCAACGACGGCATGGCCAACTCGGTGATCTCGGTGCTGAAGAAGAACAGCCTCAACGGCAAGGTACCGGTCACCGGGCAGGACGCGACCGTGCAGGGGTTGCAGCACATCCTCGACGGCGACCAGTGCGTGACCGTGTACAAGGCGGTCAAGAAGGAGGCCAAGTCGACCGCCGACCTCGCGGTCGCGCTGGCCAAGGGGCAGAACCCGTCCACCACCCAGTCGCTGAAGGACCCGACCAGCGGTAAGGACGTCAAGTCGGTCCTGGAGACGCCGGTGGCGATCTACAAGGACAACGTCAAGGACGTCGTCGCCGACGGGTACGTGTCCAAGAACGACCTGTGCGCCGGGGCGTACGCCGCCAAGTGCACGGCGGCCGGGATCAGCTGACCGTTCGGTGTCCCGGCGCCCGCGACCGCGGGTGCCGGGGCACCGACCGCCAATACCGGAGGAGTCCATGACCACACCGCTGTTGGAACTGCACGGGATCAACAAGAGCTTCGGCGCGGTACACGTCCTGCGGGACGTGGACTTCACGGTGTACGCCGGTGAGGTGACCGCCCTGGTCGGCGACAACGGGGCCGGCAAGTCCACGCTCGTCAAGTGCGTCGGCGGCATCTACCCGTACGACTCGGGGGAGTACGTGTTCGACGGGCACCCGGTGCACGTACACAGTCCCCGGGAGGCGGGCGCGCTCGGCGTCGAGATCGTGTACCAGGACCTGGCGCTGTGCGACAACCTCGACATCGTCCAGAACATGTTCCTGGGCCGGGAACGGCGCAGCGGGCTGATCCTCGACGAACCCACCATGGAGCAGATGGCGGCGCAGACGCTGGACCGGCTCAGCGTGCGTACCGTCGCCTCGGTCCGGCAACAGGTCGCCAGCCTCTCCGGCGGCCAGCGGCAGACCGTGGCCATCGCCAAAGCCGTGCTGTGGAACAGCCGGCTGGTCATCCTCGACGAGCCGACCGCGGCGCTGGGCGTCGCGCAGACCGCGCAGGTGCTGGAGCTGGTCCGCCAGCTCGCCGACAACGGCCTCGCGGTGGTCCTCATCTCCCACAACATGAACGACGTCTTCGCGGTCGCGGACCGGATCGCCGCCCTGTACCTCGGCCGGATGGCCGCACAGGTCAAGGCGAGCGACATCACGCACAGCCAGATCGTGGAGCTGATCACCGCCGGACGCAGCGGCGACATCGGCCTGGCGCCCGCGCACGCGTCCACGGCGGCCGACATCGACCTGGACGAGGTGGACTGATGGCGGTACAGACCTCCACGGCGGCGCCCATGGCGGCGTCCCCCAACCGCTCGCTGGCCCAGCACGTCAGCGGCTACTTCCGCCGGTTGGCCGGTGGGGAACTCGGCGCGCTGCCGGCGGTGGCCGGCCTGCTCGTCCTGTGCCTCATCTTCACCGCGCTGCGGCCGGTGTTCCCGTCCGCGCGCAACTTCGCCAACCTGTTCACCCAGGGCGCCCAGATCAGCATCATCGCGATGGGACTGGTCTTCGTCCTCCTGCTCGGCGAGATCGACCTGTCCGCCGGGTTCGCCAGCGGGGTGTGCGCCGCCGTGCTCGCCGAGCTGCTGACCAACTGGCACTGGCCGTGGTACCTGGCCATCCTCACCGCACTGGTGACCGGCGTGGTGATCGGCCTCGTCCTCGGGACGTTGGTGGCCAAGGTACGCATCCCGTCGTTCGTGGTGACCCTGGCCGCGTTCCTCGCCTTCCAGGGCGTCGCGCTGCTGATGCTCAAGAACGGCGCCAACATCTCCGTCTCCGATCCGGTGGTCAACGCCATCGAGAACAAGAACCTGCCGGTCTGGTTGAGCTGGGTGCTGCTCGTCGCGGTCGTGGTCGGGTACCTGGCGGTGCAGTTGCTGCGGGTACGCAGCCGGGCCGCGCGGGGACTGGGTACCGACCCGCTGTCCCTGATCGCCATCAAGACCGGCGGGATCGCCGTCCTGGGCGGGCTCGCCGTGTACTTCCTCAACATCGAGCGCAGCTTCAACCCGTTGCGGGTGTCGTTGCGGGGCGTACCCATCGTGGTACCGCTGATCCTGCTGTTGCTCGTGGTCTGGTCGTTCATCCTCAGCCGCACCGGGTACGGCCGGCACATCTACGCGGTCGGCGGCAACCGGGAAGCGGCTCGCCGGGCGGGCATCAACGTCGACCGGATCCGGATCTCCGCGTTCGTCATCTGCTCCGGAATGGCCGCGATCGGGGGAATCGTCGCCGCCAGCCGGGCCAACTCCGTCGACCCCAACACCGGGGGAAGTAACATCCTGCTCTACGCCGTGGGCGCGGCCGTCATCGGTGGTACGAGCCTGTTCGGCGGCAAGGGGCGGGTACTGGACGCCGTGCTCGGCGGCGCGGTGGTGGCCGTCATCGACAACGGGATGGGGCTCATGGGCTACAGCGCGGGTACGAAGTACGTGGTGACCGGGATCGTCCTGCTGGCCGCCGCGGGCATCGACGCGCTGTCCCGGCGGCGGGCCGCCGCCTCCGGACTCCGCTGATCGGCCGGTCCCGTCCAGGCGAGAACTTCCGGAGAATCCCCGCCATGCGTCCAGGCCCGAGTCAGGAGGAGATCCGCCGGCAGAACCTCGGCGCGCTGCTGCGCCAGGTACACGTGCGGGGTGCCCTGTCGCGGGCCGAGCTCACCCTCGCGCTGGGCCTGAACCGGTCCACCATCGGGGCGCTGACCAACGACCTGGCGCTGGCCGGGCTGGTCCGCGAGGAGCTGCCCAAGGAGACCGGCCGGGCCGGGCGACCGTCCCTGGTCGTCCGGCCCGAGTCGGAGCGGGTGTACGTGTACGCCATCGCCATCGGGGTGGACCGGATGGTGGCGGCCCGGGTCGGGCTCGGCGGGGTGGTGCTGGACCGGCGGGAGACGGTACGCGGGCGGGGCGAGCCGAGCCATACCGCCGTGGTCGAACCGCTGGCCGGGTTCGTCCAGCAGATGCAGCGCGCCACGCCGGCGGGCGCGTACCTGATCGGGTGCGGGGTGGCGATCGGCGGGATGGTCCGGCGCGCCGACGGGATGGTCCGGCTCGGGCCGCACATCGGCTGGGTGGACGCGCCGCTGGGCGAGGCGCTGGCCGACGTACTGCACGTGGAGACGCCGGTGTCGGTGGCCAACGGCGCCGACCTCGCCGCCCTGGCCGAGCACACCCGGGGCGCGGCGATGGACTCCGACAACGTGATCTACCTGCACGGTGACGTCGGAATCGGGGGCGGCATCATCGCCGGTGGGCGGTCGGTCGCCGGACACGGCGGGTACGGCGGCAGATCGGCGAGCATGCCCTGCTGCGCGCGGCCGACCGGGACGGTACCGGGCGGGACGGCATCCTCGCCGTGGTCGAGGCGGCCGCGCGCGGGGACATGGTGGCCCAGGACGCGATCCGGCACGTGGGCGACTGGCTCGGCTTCGGAGTCGCGAACCTGGTGAACATCTTCAACCCGGAGACGGTCGTGTTCGGCGGTACCCTGCGGGACGTGTACCTGGCGGCGGCGGCCCAGGTACGCAGCCGGATCAACCGCAACGCGCTACCGGCGTGCCGGGAGCACGTCCGGCTGCGTACCCCGGAACTGGGCGACGACGCCACGTTGCTGGGCGCCGCGGAACTGGCGTTCCAGCGGCTGCTCGCCGATCCGTTGGAGGCCGGGTCCACGGCGGTACCGTCGGAGATCTGACCGTCCCGGGACGTACCCCCGACCGGGTCCTACCCTCGGGCTCCCCCGACGGTCCGAGAGAGGCACGCGATGAGAACCACCCACCGGGCAGCCGCCATCCTGTTGCTGGCGTTCGCGCTCGCCGGCTGCGCCCAGCCGGCCGGGTCGTCGTCGACCGCGGGCGCCGGGCACGCCGGGGGCAGCGCGGGCCTCGGCGCGATCGACGCGAGTACCCCGCCGCCGGCGGCCCCCGGAGGCGGCGGCAGCGGGCCGGCGGGCGCGCCACCCGCGCCCAGCTATCCCAGCGACGCTGGTCTATATTCACGGGCGGCAGTGAACGCGTGGCTGGCCGGCGACAACGCCCGGCTGGACCAGTTGCGCGACCCGGCCAACATGCTGTTCCACTCGATCGGGCTGGGCGACTACGACCGGCACTACACGTTCCAGTGGTGCCAGGGCGCGGCCGGCTCGAGCTACTGCATGTTCTACAACGCGGTCGGCGACGAGCTGCGGCTGCACCTGTTGAACCCCAGGCTCGGTGGCCCGCACGCCATCATCGACGGCGAGTTCCACCCGTTGACGTTCCCGCCGGACATGCAGGCGTACGCCCAGGAATGCCTGGACGGCTGGAAGGCCGGCAACACCACGCGGGTCGGCTACCTCACCACCGCCGACGCGCTGGCCCACCTCAACGCGATCGCGACCAGCCACCGCTCGGACGACTGGACCTTCCAGGACGCCCAAGGCGCGGCCGGCTCCAGCTACCTCACCTGGCGCAACGGCAGCGGCGACCGGATCGTCTTCCGCTTCCACAACCCGGGCGTGGTGCCCGGCGAGGGCCCCCAGCACCGCATCGTGGACGTGCTCTGGAACCCGTGACCCTCGCCCAGCTCCGGACCCCGGCGGGAGCCGCTGCCCTGGAACGGGCGGCGGTTGTCGTCGGGGCCGGCCCGTTGGTGGCCGCGCAGTCGTTGCGGGCGGCCGGATTCGCGCCGGACCTCGCGGCGGCGGCCCTGACCCAGGCCGGTCTGCGGGCGGCCGCCGTGGGCAAGTTCGGCGCCGAGGCCGGTTCGATGTTCTTCACCCGGCCCGGTCTGGAGCAGGCGACGCGGCGGGCGGTCGCCAACCGCCGGGCTGCCCGCCTTGCCAATTCAGGGGTACGGGTGATCGCCGACCTCGGCTGCGGGATCGGCGCGGACGCGCTCGCCTTCGCCCGGGCCGGAATCCGGGTGCTCGCCGTGGACGCGGACCCGTTGACCGCGGCGGTCGCGTCGGCCAACGTGGCCGTACTCGGTCTGGACTCCCTCGTCTCGGTGGTGTGTGCCGACGCGACGACCGTGGATCTGTCGACAGTGGACGGTGTGTTCTGCGACCCGGCCCGGCGTACCGGTTCGGGGCGGGTGTTCGACCCGAAGGCGTACTCGCCACCATGGGACTTCGTGTCGGCGCTTTCGACCCGGGTGCCGCGTACCGTGCTCAAGCTCGCACCCGGGATCGACCACGCACTGATCCCGGCGGGCGCCGAAGCCGAGTGGGTATCGGTGGACGGCGACGTGGTCGAGGCCTGCTTCTGGTACGGGCCGCTGGCCTCGGTACCCCGTCGGGCGACCCTGCTCCCGTCAGGTGTCCTCCTGACCGGATCGGGCCGGTCCGGCGCCCCGGTCGGTCCGGTCCGCCGGTACCTGTACGAGCCGGACGGGGCGGTGATCCGGGCGCACCTGGTCGCCGAGTTCGCGTCCACAGTGGACGGTACGCTCGCCGACCCGGACATCGCGTACGTGTACGCCGACTCGGTCGTGGCGACCCCGTACGCGCGGTGTTACGAGGTACGGGAGGTGCTGCCGTTCTCGGTCAAGCGGGTACGGGCGGCACTACGGGAGCGCGGGATCGGTACGTTGACGGTGAAGAAGCGCGGCTCCGCCCTGGACCCGGAGGCGTTCCGGCGGGCGATGCGCCTGTCCGGTACGGGTACCGCCACGGTCGTCCTCACCAGGGTCGCCGGCGCCCCCACCGCCCTGATCGTCGATCCCCTGTAGTCGCGAGGGTATTCATTTCGCTATGGTTCAGACTATGTCCAGGACTACTCTCAGCGTGCCCGCGCATGTCCGGGACACGTTCGCGGCGGTAGCGGCCAGCCGGGGCACGACGATGCTCGCGTTGCTCGAGGACGCCGCCAAGCGACTGGAACGTGAGGAAGCCATGCGGCAGGCGACCGCCTCCTACGAGCGGCTGGCCAGAGAGGACCCGGAGGGGTTTGCCGACTACCTGGCCGAGGGCCGGGCCTGGGATGCCCTGGCTGCCGATGGACCGGGTGACGCGCGGGACGAGTTTCCCGAGTACAACTCGTGATCCGACGAGGCGATGTCGTCATCGCCGACCTCAGTCCGGTCGTCGGACACGAACGGGGTGGTCGACGACCGGTTCTGGTCCTCTCCGCCGCCCCGTACAACACCTGGCCGATCGGCATGGTCATCATTGCGCCTATCACGTCGACGGATCGCGGTCTGAGACATCACGTCGCCATCGGGAAGGAAGCAGGACTGCGTGGTTCGAGCTTCGTCATGCCGGAGTATGTCCGGGCAATCTCTCAAAGACGCCTGGCGGACCGACCGCTCGGCGTCGCAACGCCGCAGACGCTGCAGGAAGTGCAGCGGTGGATCAGCGACTTCACCACGGATCTGAGCTGAGTCGGTCAGGGGGTACGGGCGAAGAAGCGGTGCTGGTGCAGGTGGCGCCAGGCACGGCAGCCGGCCGAGCGGAAGCCGCCCGTACGCCAGGAATGGTCGGCCTGCACCTGGCTCGCGTGCCCGACCGGCTGGCACGGCGAGTGACCCCGGTCGGCGAACGCGTCGGCACCGATGGCGAAGATCGCCGTGGCGGTCACGGCGACAGCGGTGATCGCGATCCAGCGGATCCGCCGGAACGGCGCCATCTCGTCACCCTCCTCTTACGCTTTTCTTACCTTCCCAAGCTACGGCCTCGAACCAAATCATGGTGCCCCACCCGGCGACCGATCGAGGACATCGCATCGTAGGCTCGGCCGGTGGCAGGCCAGGGCACTCCCGCGACCGCGCTGCTGACCAGGCAGAAGGTCGCCCATCGGGTACACGCGTACGCGCACGATCCACGGACCGGCTCCTACGGTACCGAGGCCGCATCGGCGCTGGGTATCGAGCCCGACCGGTGCTTCAAGACGCTCGTCGCCGAGGTGGACGGGGGGCTGGTCGTGGCGGTCGTACCGGTGAGCGGGTCGCTGGACCTCAAGGCGCTCGCGGTGGCGGTCGGCGGGAAACGTGCCGGAATGGCTGACCCAAGTTCAGCCGAACGGACGACCGGGTACGTCCGGGGCGGCATCAGCCCGCTCGGACAGCGCAAGCGCCTGCCGACCGTGATCGACGCGTCCGCCACCGACCTGCCGACCATGTACGTGTCGGCCGGCCGGCGCGGGCTGGAGATCGAGCTGGCGCCGGCCGATCTGGTCCGGCTCACCGGCGCGACACTCGCCCCGATCGCCGGGC
This sequence comes from Actinomycetota bacterium, assembly GCA_005885115.1. Classification (GTDB taxonomy): domain Bacteria; phylum Actinomycetota; class Actinomycetes; order Mycobacteriales; family Micromonosporaceae; genus AC-43. The sequence continues at coordinate 7,468 of VAXX01000480.1, forward strand.
CGTGACCGCGGAGCCCTGACCGCGGAGCCCTGACCGCGCGGGCCCTAACCGCGGACCGGGGCCGGGATGCCGTGCCAGGAGCGC
>VAXX01000027.1 GCA_005885115.1 Actinomycetota bacterium
CCTGCGACTGCTGGCCCGGGTCTGCGGCGCCATCGCGGCCGGGGACGTCAGCTTCGCGCTCGGCCTGCTCGACCAGTCGACGATCGCACCGGCCACGATGGGCGCGGCCGAGCCGCACCGGCTGCGGGCCATGGCGTACGCCGCCGGCGGCCAGTACCCCGAGGCGCTCGCCGCCGACCGGCGCGCCTTCCGGGTCGCGACCGCCCAGGACGACCGGCTCCGGGACCTGTTCGTCGACGGGATGGCCGCCCGGCTGGACCACGAGCACATGCAGCGGACCGTCGCCCGGTACCAGGGCGAGGCGCTCACCGACCCGTTGACCGGCCTGCCCAACCGGCGCCACCTGGAGGACCACGTACGCCGCCTGATCCGGGCCGGCGAGACGGCCATCCTCGGGGTCTGCGACCTCGACGGGTTCAAGGCGGTCAACGACGTACACGGGCACCTGGCCGGCGACGCGGTGCTCCAGCGGGTCGCCGGCGTCCTGGCCCGGGTGATGCGCAAGGGCGACTTCGTGGCCCGGTACGGGGGCGACGAGTTCGTGGTCGTCCTGCCCGGTGGCAACCAGCGCGAGGCCCGGGAGGTGGCGCAGCGGGTGGTACAGGCGATCGGCGAGGAGGACTGGGCCGCGCTGGTACCCGGCACCCCCGTCAGCATCACGATCGGCTGGGCGCAGGCCAGCCGGAACCTGAGCATCGCGGCGGCCTTCGCCGCCGCCGACCACGCGATGCTGCGGCGCAAGGCCTCCTAGCGGCTTCCTAGCGCTTCAGTTCCTCCCCGGACAGGCGGGCCTGCCGGTCGGCCTCGGTCAACGCGTCCAGCACGCCGTCCAGGTCGCCACCCAGGGCCAGATCCAGGTTGTACGCCGTGTAGCCGATCCGGTGGTCGGAGATCCGGTTCTGCGGGTAGTTGTACGTGCGGATCCGCTCCGACCGGTCGACCGTACGCACCTGTGCCCTCCGGGCGTCCGATGCCGCCGCGGCCGCCTGCTCCTGGGCCAGCACGGCCAGCTTCGCCCGGAGCATCCGCATCGCCCGGTCCTTGTTCTGCAACTGGGACCGCTCGTTCTGGCACGAGGCCACGATCCCGGTCGGCAGGTGGGTGATCCGTACCGCCGAGTCGGTGGTGTTGACGCTCTGCCCGCCCGGGCCGCTGGACCGGAACACGTCGATCCGCAGGTCGTTCGGGTTGATGTCGACCTCGGTCTCCTCCGCCTCGGGGGTCACCAGGACACCGGCGGCGGAGGTGTGGATCCGGCCCTGCGACTCGGTCGCCGGTACCCGCTGGACCCGGTGTACGCCGCCCTCCCACTTCAGCCGGGACCAGACCCCGTACCCGCCGTCGGGTACCCCCCGGGTCTTGACCGCGACCGCGACGTCCTTGTACCCGCCGAGGTCGGACTCCTGCGCGTCGAGCACCTCGGTGACCCAGCCGCGCCTCTCGGCGTACCGCAGATACATGCGCAGCAGGTCCCCCGCGAACAGTGCGGACTCCTCGCCGCCCTCACCCGCCTTGATCTCCAGGATGACGTCCTTGCCGTCGTCCGGGTCGCGCGGCGCGAGCAACTCGGCGAGCTTCTCCTCGATGGCCGGCAGCCGCTCCGCCAGCACGGCGGTCTCGGCCGCGAACGCCGGATCCTCGGCGGCCAGTTCCCGCGCGGCGACCAGGTCGTCGCGGGCCTGCGCCAGCTCGGCGGCGGCCTTGGCGATCGGGGTCAGCTCGGCGAAGCGCCGCCCGACCCGTCGCGCGACCGCCTGGTCGGCGTGGATCGCTGGATCGGCCAGCCGCGCCTCCAGCTCGGCGTACTCGTCCAGCAGCGTCTTGAGCCGATCGTCGCTCATACCGTTCTCTCTAAGAGAACGGCACCCGCCGCCGGCCGGGCCGGGGCGGGTGCCGTCGCGAGCGTTACTTGGCCTTCTTCGCCTCGGCCTTGGCGTACTTCTGCTTGAACTTCGCGACCCGGCCGGCGGTGTCGAGCACGCGCTGCTTGCCGGTGTAGAACGGGTGGCAGGCGTTACAGGTCTCTACGTGGATCTGGCCGTTCTTCGCCGTGCTGCGGGTGGTGAAGCTGTTGCCGCACGAACACGTGACAGTGGTCACGACGTACTGCGGGTGGATTTCCGGCTTCATGCCGATGCTTTCCTCTCGTCGCGGTCGCCGGGTCGCCACGGGGGGCGTGAACCGGTACCTGGGCTGCACAACCGAGTGTGCCATGCGCAGTGGAAACACCCGGGATCGGGGCGGCATTCCCCCGCCCGACCCGCCGGCTGGTACGTCCAAACGGTGTGATACGTTCCCGGCGACCTGAGAAACCACCTGATCGGCCGGTTCACATACGGCGCGGGGCCAGGTGGTGGGGCGAGGGAATGATACCGGCAAGCCGGCAGAAAGCGGGGAGGGCGTGGTGACATGGCGACACGGTCGCAACCCAACGCCTGGGACCTGCTCACCCTCAGCGGGACGATCGCCGGCTGTGTGGTCGCGGGCATCCTCGTCGGTTGGCTGATCGACCGGGCGGCCGGCACGCTCCCGGT
>VAXX01000028.1 GCA_005885115.1 Actinomycetota bacterium
CTGCGCGAGTTACGGCAGCGGCGCGGATTGAGCCTGCGCGACCTCGGCCGGTCGGCGATCTCCAACCGCACCACGGTCTGGGAGATCGAGACCGGGCGCGCGGCGCCGACGATGGAATTGGCCCGGCGTCTCGATGACGCGCTTGGGGCGTGCGGTCGACTCACCGCACTGGTCGTCGACGAGAGCGCCCTACTGAACCCCGACGACCGGGACCGCTTGGCCGCCGTACGCCGTGACCCGCGCCGAGTTGACCGCACGGCGGTGGACAGCCTTGCCGCGGTGCTCACCGGTCAACGGCGCCTCGAAGATGCCGTTGGTAGTGCCGCGGTTCTTGTCCCGGTGCACGCACAGATGGTCGCGGTCGAAGCCCTTGCCGACCAGGCACGGGGGCGGGTACGCAATTCGGTGCTTGACGTGGGGGCGCAGTGGGCGCAGTTCGCCGGATGGCTGTCGGCGAACACCGGACAGCTCACCGATGCCCGGAGCTGGTACCTGACGGCGCTGGGGTGGGCCACGGAGACGGGCGACGCGAACATGATCGCGACGGCGTTGAACATGCGGGGCCACCTCGCGTGGCTTACCGCCGCGCCGGGCCCGCTGATCGGGTTGTCCGCGGCCGCCGCCCGGCAGCCGGCATCCCCCGGTGTGCTCGCGCTGGCGGCCCAGCAGGAGGCACGGGGGCACGCGCTGCTCGGCGAGGCCGATGACGTGGACCGGTTACTCGACCGAGCGGTGGAGCTGTCGGACACGGCTGCCCACCACCCCGACAACGAACCGCCGTGGATCTACTTCCACAGCCCGGACTACCTACGGCTACAACGGGGTTTGGCATACCGGCTCGACGTACATGGCGGAACTGGCGTTGACGCTCCTGGCGATGGGCGACCGGTCGGGGGCGGCCGGGGCGGCGGCGGAGGTCACGGACATCGCCCGGGCCACGGGCTCGACCAGGCTGGTACAGGTGGCTGCGCGACTGCGTCTCCGGTTGGCTGACGCGGGCTGACAGCCGGCTGACATCGGCCGTCTCCCACCGGCCTGGCGTGGCGGCGAGACTACTCGCAGATCCCACCGGTCGTTCTGATCGACAGGCGGTCGCCGTGGTGACGGGGGCGCGGCCCGGTGTTCCGCGCCCCCAACAAACAAACCGGGAGGGGTACCCGTGACCGAGCACGTTCCGGTGCGGCGAAGCTGGGCCTGCGTGAGCTGCGGACAACCGTGGCCGTGCCGGGTCGCCCGTGCTGAGCTTCTTGACGAGTACGCGGACTGCCCGGCCGCGCTGGGGCTCTACCTCGGCTGCGCCTTTGTCGAGTGCTGTTCGGAGCTTGACGAGGCTGACGCTGGCGAGCTGTACCGCCGGTTCTTCGGCTGGCTGAGGTGGCGGCGCACACCGGGCCCGGCCGGCGGTATCGATGTATGGAAATCTTGACGCACCGACCGATACATCCTAGGTTTCTTGCAGGTCAATGTGCCCGCCGTTGACCGTCGCCGCCCCGCCCGGCGAGCCCGCGCCCGCTGGGCAGCTCGTCCGCCACCGCGACCTGGGCCGGTCGCGGGTAGAACATATGCCGCCCCTCCGAAAGAGGCCCTTCCATGCGTATCAAGAGAAAAGCCGGCATCCTCGTCGCGGTCGCCGCGCTCGTGGGGGGCCTGCTGGCCATCCCCGGCTCGCCCGCGCACGCCGACCTGTTCAACCCCCGCCAGGACTGGCTGCGCGCCTCCACCGGCGGCCTGTTCCTGCACTGGGGCGAGCGCACCTCGCCCGGCTACACCGACTGCACGGCATGGCAGAACGCCGTCGTGAGCGGAGGCTGGGACCCGAACTACTGGGTGCAGGAGGCGCAGAAGCTGCACCTGAGCTACCTCGTGCTGGCGACCTTCCACAGCCGCCTCGGGTACGCCCGGGCCTGGCCGTCGGCGATCCCAGGTAGCTGCAGCACGACCAAGGACCACGACTTCCTCGGCCAGTTGCTGACCGCCACGCACAACGCCGGGCTGCACCTGATCCTCTACATGACCAACGATCCCTCGCACCACAACGAGACCGGGTTCGAGTACCTGGACTCCGGGGCGTACTCGACGTACAAGCACCAGAACATCGACATCACCACGACCGACGGGTTCGGCCAGTTCAGCTACGACAACTTCATCGAGGTGATGAACAACTACCCGGCGCTGGACGGGTTCTGGATCGACAACCTCAACCCGTACTGGACCGCCAACAACCTTTTCCAGACGGTCCGGTCCATGCGGCCGAACATGTTGCTGAGCAACAACAACGAGGACACCCCGCTGTTCGACACGGTGGACCACGAACAGAAGACGGGCATGACGCCCTCGTACGACATGCCGCAGGCGATCTGGACCTCGCCGCCCCGGCTGACCGAGGCCGACTACAAGCTGCCGAGCACCGGCGCGTGGTGGTACGACGGTTCGAACTCCACAGTGGACAACAAGTTGAGCATCGGCCGCTTCGTCGCCAACGCCGGCTCGTCCATCAAGTCCCTGATGGCCGAGACCGCGATGGTCAACGGCAAGTTCCCGTCGAACCAGGTGAACTTCAACAACTTCTTCAACAGCTACATCAGCCAGATCTGGCCGTCGCTCGGGCAGGCCGAGGGCGGCGGGTACGGCTTCGGTGGCCTCAAGCCCGGCTCGTTTGGCAACGGCGCGTACGGGTTCACGACGATCAGCCGTACCGACAGCACGCTCAACTACGTGCACGTGGTGGACAAGCCGACCAGCGGCAGCTCGATCACGGTACGGGACAACGGGTACCAGGTGACCCGGGTCAGCGACCTGCGCACCGGTACCGTCTTCCCGTTCACCCAGGCCAACGGCAGCATCACGGTCAGCGGGATCACCACGTGGGACCCGTACGACACGGTGTTGAAGGTCGAGACGACCGGCCGGGTCGGCATCTACCCGGACAGCTCGATCACCGCGAGCGCCTCGGCATCGGCCAGCGGCCACCCGGCCTCGGCGCTGATCGACGGTGACGACTCCACCTACTGGGACAGCAACACCACCGTCCCGGTGTCCGTGACGCTGGACCTGGGTAGCGCGAAGAAGGTGGCGTACCTGGGGGTCAACCAGACCGAGTGGTCGGTGGCGTACAACCGGTCCAGCAGCGAGCAGCCGGCCCGTATCGAGGGCTACTCGGTGGCCACGAGCAACGACGGCGGTACCTGGACGACGGTGAAGACCTCGACCATGCCGGACGCCCGGGGCGTGCAGTTCATCGACCTGAACGTCGCCTCGACCCGGTTCCTGCGGCTGACCGTCAACAGCACGTGGGCCGCGTCGACCGACTCCAAGCACTACCACGAACCACTTCGAGGCGGAGAACGCGAAGCTGTCCCAGGCCACCGTGGCGACCAACCACACCGGGTTCACCGGTACCGGCTTCGTCGACTACACCAACGTGGCCGGTAGCTACGTGCAGTTCTCGGTACCGGTGAGCGCCGCCGGTACGTACACGCTGAAATTCCGGTACGCCAACGGTTCCACGGCGGACCGGCCGATGGCGATCAGCGTCAACGGAGGTACCCCCGTGACGGTCAGCTTCCCGCCCACGGCGAACTGGGACACCTGGGCGACCGCCAGCATCACGGTGTCCCTGACCGCCGGGACCGACACGGTACGGGCGACCGCGACCGGGGCCGCCGGTGGCCCGAACCTGGACTCGCTCGACGTGTCCTGAGCATGCTGCGGGGGTGGGCGCGAGCGCCCACCCCCGCAGCGGCGCGCCTACTTCACCCGGTCGACGAGCTCGGCGAGCTCGCTCAGCGTGACCGCGGCCCGGAAGTACTTGTTACGGCACAGGTCACCCACGGTCTTGATGTTGAACGCGTCCTGGAGCAGCTTGGCAACGCCCGCGCTCACTCCGGCCAGCGCGGACACCGGGGCGTTGACGATCTGTTCCAGCGTGACGTCCTCGAACTCCCGGTCGAGCAGTGTGG